>NZ_VTOZ01000013.1:0-81071 GCF_008271345.1 Pseudoselenomonas caprae | reverse complement strand
GTAGCAGCAAATAATTGCTACTACCGGTAAGGTCTAACTTTATGGGGTCACTACACATCCCAGCGATATCACGCGACTTTTTTATTTGTTTTCCAGTTCGCGGCGGTTCATCTCACGCAGCAGCTCAATGGCTCCCTTGCCGATTCCTGTCTCCCGCGCAGTTTCCTCCACACTGTAGCCACTCAGAAGCAACGCTCTGGCCTTGGCCGCATTCGGGGAAATATCAAGCCCTTCATCAGCAGGTGCAATCACCTCAGCACTTTGACCGCCCTCTTCTACGGGCAGCCGCTCATCCATAGCCTTGGCCGAGCGGCTGCTCATGGCCTCTGCCAGTCCGGCTGCCTGCTGGACACTCACAGGTGGCGTCTCAACATGGACAGCCTGCGCCAGCTCGTCCCGCTCCATCGACTGCTGCAAAACCTGCGCAAAGTCTTGGGCATCGACGCGCTCTGGCTCCCGTGCAACCACTGGCGAAGCAGCCATCGGCGCACTGGCTGCCGGAGCTGGAGCCGCCGGCATGACCGCGGATGGCATCACCGGCGGTACAGCCTGCCAGCGGGCGGCCAGCTCATCGGCTACGCGGCGTGCTGTCAGCGTATCCGATGAAAGCTGCCGCAGCTGCTGCTCAAGGTCAAGGCCAGCTCTCCTGGCCTCATCCAGCTGAGCTTCCAGCTTGCGATTGCGTTCATCCGCCTCCTGCAGCAGCCGCTCCAGATGCTTGATATGGCTGCCCATACGGCTGATAACGGCATCCGCCGAGCGCTCGAGTTCCGCCTTGAGCTGATCTGTCGACTGCCGGAGCGCCTCACTGTCGATCTGCTGCTGCTGGCGGTGTGACAACCAGCGTGCTCCCATGACGAGAATGAACCCTACGATAATAAGTAAACCTAATGTTAAGACCATGACTGACTGCAACATGCCTCCTATAGGCTGATATCCAGAAGATGTCCGCGCGATGGATCCTTGGCAAAATGCTCGGGCTCCGGCTCAGTCTGCTCGGCCGCCGCCATGTGCCGCCGGCGCGAACCGCCGCCACCGCCCTGCTTCTGCTGGCGATCTGGCTCGTCCTTGATGCGGCCATCCTCCAGTTCATCCTTTTCGCGGACCTGTTCCTGTTTCAGCTTATCTTCTTCTTTCTGTTTTACGGCTTGAAAATCCGACTGCATGGCATTTGCCTGATTCAGGTTATGCTGAACCTGTGTCGCATCAGCCGCCCGCGGAACCATCATTTGCAAACTCATCGGCGTGACATCCATCGGATTCCCTCGCTTTCTTCAATCAGTATGGACCAATGTCCACCCGTTCATCTTTGACGGTCAGCGTCGTGCGCTTGATTTCCGACTGCACATTCATGATGACCGAATTGATAGAAATCTTGACACCTGGATAGATTGTATCACTTACGCGGATTTTGCCATTCTGCATCTGCGAAAGCTCTTCGCCCAGTGCCTGTATCTCCTGCTCATCCCGCTTGATCTTGCCGGCCAAGGGGAACTGCGAACGCGTCAAAGCATTGATCTGGTTGATGCGCTCCTGCGGCAGACGGCTGATGTCAATCTTGCTGAGCGTATTGAGCATCTGATTGATCTGTCTGAGACGCTCCTTCGACTCTTTATACTCCCGGCACAGATCGCGGTATTTCTTTTCAAGCTGAGGATTAACCCCCACAGACAACCGCGTGACTACCGAAGCTGGGTTCCCGACGATCTTGCAGCGGATCTCCTCGCCAGCAGCACATCTGCCGCCCGTGAGCATGCCCCGCTTCTCCTCCATGTAGATGCGCTTCCCAGCCGTAAGCGCTGAATGCAGCGACACATCGCGGATATAGATATCACGGCCGGCTTCGATCTCCGCATTCTCCGCAAAGGATGCATGCACATCCTCATCTGCCCGGATCTTGCCTCGGTTCATACCATTCACGCCGCCATTGACAAATACATTCCTGCCCTCGACGTTGCCGCCGCTGACCATGCCGCCGATCTGGACATCGCCTGTGGCCTTGACATTGAAGCCTGCCTCGACATTTCCCTTGACCTCGACGCTGCCAATGAAATCGATATTGCCAGTGCCGACGCCGACACCGCCTTGAATCAGCAGATGCGGATCGACTGAAATCTTTTTGCCTGTATCGACAATCTGTCCATCGATCAAGGCAATGAGCTCATTGTCTCCCGTGATTTCCGTATTGTTTCCCTGTGGCATCGGAATGGGCTTACCATTGCGGGCATTGATTTCCCGGCCATATACATCCCGTCCTGGCTCTCCCTGAGTCTGCGGAATACGAACCGCCAGCAAATCACCTTTTTTCGCCAGCACGAACAGATTCATGTTCTTGAAGTCAACACGATCATATTCGTCAACCTTTGGACGTCCTTTGATACCTAAATCAAAATGACGCTCAATCCGAGCATTCTCACCATGCCTGGGAGACTGTCCCTTCGCCGCCACAAATGGCGACAAGCTTTCTATTCCCCTGCGGATTGCATCCACATCGATACCGAACACGACGCCAGTATCCGTCAACGCCTGCCGGACATCCTCATAAGTTGGCAGCTTCCGCCCCACATTCGTATCATAACGGATCGTTGCTATCATTTTATCATGACTGATGTCGACGATGATTCCCGCGGGCTTCTGCTCCTCTTCCACTGGCTTTTCCTGCTCCGGCTGCGCCTGCTGATTTTCCTGTTCAGCAATCTCTTCCGGCAGTCCATATGAGGTTGCCAATTTCCGCGGCTCACCAGCTGCTTCGCGCAGAATCTGCGACAGCGTTATGATATCGTAATCAATAACACCATGGTCATGCAAAACCTGGCGTATATCCGACAACTCAAAAGCAAGGCCGTCAGCAGCATCGGGATAAATCGTCAGATAGACACCATCTTCCCGAAATTCAAACAAGTAGCCTGCTTCTTTGCTGCCTACCGCCGGGCGTAATGTCTGGTCATCCATGATACGTCCCCCCTAAGGCTGAATTTGCTATACCAAGCTTGCCTTCATCCGTGCCAAATATCCCCTCAACCTGAATACTGCCTTGGTATGCAGCTGCGAGATACGCGCCTCGGATAAATTCAAAATCAAGCTGATTTCTTTCAAGGTCAATTCTTCGTAATAATAAAGCGCTACAACCTTTTTTTCCTTCTCTGGCAAACGCTCAATCGCCGCTGCCAGTGTATTGCGGAGCTCCGCCTTTTCCAGGCGCTCAGTCGGCCCTTCTTCAGCCGAAGCTGGCGAATCGGTCCGCAGATAATCATCCAACGGAATCACAGTAGCCACGCTGATCTGGCTTTCCAGAGCACGAAGTTCTTTCTCGGTCAGACCTAATGCTTCAGCGAGTTCCTGGTCATTCGCTGGCCGCCCCAAACGGGTCTCCAGCTCATAAACAGTCTGTTCATAGCGCCGTATTTTCTGCCGGATAGCAACCGGAAGCCAATCCTTCGAGCGCAGGTAATCGAGCATCGCACCGCGGATACGTACCCCCGCATAGGTCTCAAACTTATTCTTGCGCTCCATGTCATACCGGTCAATCGCATCCATCAGACCGAAAAAACCACTGGAAAGCAGGTCATCACGATCTACATGGGCGGGCAGACTGATGGCCAGCCTGCCCGCAACCAGCTTGACTAAAGGCAGATAATGCTCAGCCAGCTGATTGCGAAGCTCGACAGTCTTATTTTCCAGATAGCTATGCCAAAGGGAAGTGACATCGGCCAAATTTTCATCCTGGTTCATTCCCACAGAATCCAACGGAACGTCCTCCCTCCATCATTTTCTGGAGGCACCATCAATTCTGCGATGGAGCCTCCATATGCCTGAGATCCTCTGAGCCCAGCGGCTTGAATTCCGCCTGCTCATGTTCTTGTTCTTCTTCTGCCGACTGCGTTTCAGCTTCAGCAGCAGCTGCCGCATCCTCAGCCTCATACTCTTCCGGACTCTTGGGCTCCTCTTTTTCCATCTCTTCGATGAGCTCGAGATTCTTGTCGAAACCGACTATGTCCTTTGTCTCCAGGATGAGCGTCACCAGCCAAACCAACGCTCCAGTCAACAGAAAGCCAATCAGGCTGCGGAGCAGCACCGTTGTCAGTCTGGCCTCACTGCTAAGTCCTGTCAGGACGATGATCAAGGCCGAAATAACACCAAATACCAACGACATTCCCAATTTGAACAACGCTGCTTCACCTCCTAACGGCATTATTCCCTTGCTTAGATTTCCTTTTCACCTTTGTCTATGGTCTTGACTTTGTACACACCAGTCTCCATATCGATGGAAACCGTACGGCCATACGTGCCTCCCGTATCCTCGGCGATCAGCCGGATATTCAGATCCTTCAGGATCTTCTTTGCAGCCTCTGCATTGCGTGCACCCACGCGCATGATGTCCGTCGCATTGGCAAAAGCAAACATCTGCGCACCGCCAGCAATCTTAGCCACGAGACGCGTCCGTGAAGCACCTAATGCCAAGACATCTTTCAGCATCAGCGGCAAGCCGGTATCGGCAAATTTTGCCGGATTATCGGTTGGCCTGGCCTGGGTGCTGTCCGGCAGCATGATATGCAGGAGTCCGCCCACTTTTGTCTGCGGATCGTACAAGGAAATGCCGATACAGGAGCCGAGGCCATAGCTGATGATTGTCGACGGCGCCTGGCCTACTTTGTAGTCTGCCATGCCGACTCGGATAAGATCTGCCATATCACTCAACTCCTACCGCGTCAATAATTGTATTCAACGAGCCTGGATCAGGGACCAGGAAGAACTGGCCATTGATGCCATCATCCTCAGAAAGGAATTCTGTCTCAATGACGAGTGCCTGATCGCCCATCTGGCCAAGCTGTGCCAAAACGACGTTGAGGATTGCGCCTGCCATGTCCATAGCCAAGGCGGGGATGGATGGCAGCATCGTAATCTTCGTGAACGTAAAGAATGCATTGAGGTACGCACCGGATAGGATATTGCCGATCTCCATCAGTGCAGACTCATCCATGAATTCCAGCTTTGTAGTTGAACCATGCGGTTTCCCCATGAGCGTATCTACCAGATAGAAGGCGCTCTTCTGGGGCAGCAGGAACAAGATATTGCTCGGTGCTTTACCGTAAACGCGCAGGAAAATACCGACGACAACGGCATCCGGACCGCCGACCAGATCTGGTACGGCTTCTAGCGGAACCAATGCCACCTTCGGTACATTCATATCAATGCGGCGGTTAATGACCTGTGACAGCGCCGTAGCGGAGTTGCCCGCACCAACGTTGCCGATCTCCCGCAAGGCATCAAGCTGATTGGCGGAAAGATTCAATTCATCTGTCATAGTTGGACCTCTCTTCTACAGGAAGGGGACGAGCCGCAGCCCTCCCCCTCACTGATACTGTCTAGTTATTTCCCGTCACCAACATTGCCGATGATCTCTTCAAGATTCAGCATGATGATCAGACGACCATCTACATTGCCGATACCGCTCAAGAAACGCGAACCGCTCTTGTCGTTGATTGCCTTCTTGGTATCCACCGGCTTGCTGTCGATCGTGAGTACTTCCGTCACTGCATCTACCAGCATACCGACATGGAGATCGTCGATATTCACCGTGACAATACGCGTGTCATCCGTATACGGTGTTTCCGCCAGTCCCAGGCGTTTCTTGAGGTCAATGACCGGCAGCACAGAGCCGCGCAGGTTGATGACGCCCTTGATGAAATCAGCGGAAAAAGGAACGCGGGTTATATCGGTGAGATTGCGGATCTCCTGGACATTCAGAATGCTGACACCATATTCCTCATCCCGGAGCTTGAAAGCGACTACCTGTCTGCCTTCATCCATCTCATTCATGTTCTCTTCATTTGCCATCTCAGCTACCTCCTCTTACTGCTGCATCATCGTAGCGACATCCAGGATCAGGGCAACACGACCATCGCCGAGTACCGTCGCACCAGAGAACATCTTGAGACCTGCGAACAGGTTGCCCAAGGTCTTGATGACGATTTCCTGCTGTCCGATCAGATTGTCGACAACGATACCTGCTTTAGCCTCGCCAGCATGGACAACGACTACGAAAATCTCATCCGAATCCTTGACGTGCGGTACCTGCAGCGTCTCTTCCATGCGGATAATCGGGATGATCTCACCACGCAGGACAATGACTTCCTTATTCCTTACCGTCTTGATATCCTCCGGCTGGATATTGATCGTGCTGTCGATCGAGCCGAGCGGGATTGCATACATCTCTTCCTGTACCTTGACGAGCATTGCCTGGATGATAGCCAGCGTCAACGGCAGTTTAATCTTGAATACCGAGCCCTCATCGATCTTCGTCTCAACATCGACATGACCGGAAAGGGACTCGATCTTGCTGCGTACAACGTCCATACCAACGCCGCGGCCCGAGATATCCGTGATCTGCTCAGCCGTGGAGAAGCCCGGCAGGAAGATCAGGCGTACAGCATCGGCATCTTCGAGCTTATCTGCATCTTCCTGCGAGATCATGCCCTTCTCGACGGCCTTTTTGCGGATCTTATCCGCAGCAATGCCAGCACCATCATCCGTGACCATGATGACAACATTGTTGCCTTCATGACGGGCAATGAGGCCGACTTCACCAGTGCGCGGCTTGCCTTTAGCTTCACGCTCATCCGGATGCTCGACACCATGGTCGAGGGAGTTGCGCAGCAAGTGCATGATCGGGTCGCCGATCTCATCGATGACGGTACGGTCAAGCTCTGTCTCCTCACCCTCGATGGTCAGGTTAATTTCCTTATTGAGCTCTTTGGATACGTCGCGGACCATGCGCGGGAAACGGTTGAATACTGCGCTGACCGGGACCATACGGACCTTCATGACAATGTTCTGCAGATCGGTCGTTACGCGGTCCATCTGCTCCAGCGTTTCCGTGAGCTCCGACAGACGATGCGTCTGGCCGATCTGCTCCAGGCGGACTTTATTGATGACCAGCTCGCCCATGAGGTTCATCAGCGTGTCGAGCTTATCGATATCGACACGTACGGACTGGCTCTGATGTGCTTTTTTCGGCGGAGCAGCCTTCGCCGGAGCTGCCTTCTTCGCCGGGGCTGCCGGTTTCGGAGCCGGAGCCGCAGCGGCTGGTGCTGCCGGTGCTGGTGCTGCTGCAGATGCCGGAGCAGCTGCCGGTGCTGCGGCTGCCTCGGGATCGACTACCTCGACGAGGATCTTGTCGATTTCCGAGATGCTGCTCAGCGAATCCTCAACCGCCTTCTTGTCTGCCCCCGTCACCACGAGGATATCGAAGCTATGGTCGAATTTCTCCTGCTCAAGATCCTCAGCCGGTGGTACGGATTTCACGACATCACCGATTTCATCAAGTGCATTCATTACCATGTACGAACGCGCCGATTTGAGCAGGCAGGTCTCGGACAGCGTGATCTGGACGTGAACACCGATCATGCCACCCTCTTTGGCTTGGCGCAGCATATCGCGGTCAATGTCCGTAAGCTGCATGCCCCCCACAGTGGCAGCAGCTGCCGGTGCTGCAGCTGCCGCTGGTGCAGCTGGAGCAGCCGCCGGTGCCGGCTCGCCTTTGGAGATCGAGCTGAGTTTTGCCACGAGATCCGATACATCGACAACATCCTCCGATTCACCATCGGCGACACTGTTGATCATCTGCTCCAGCGAATCCAGGCACTTGAACAACGTATCGATAATATCCTCATCGAGCTTCAGCTGTTCCTTGCGGATCAGGTCAAGGACATCCTCCATCTCATGGGTCAGCTCGGCAATCTTGTTGTATCCCATAGTTGCCGACATACCTTTGAGCGTGTGCGCATTGCGGAAGATATCGTTGACGACAGACACATCCTCTGAATTCTCTTCCAAGCTCAGCAGTCCTTCGTTCAAAGACTGTAAATGTTCATGTGATTCATCCAAGAACATGTCCATATACTGATTTGTTTCCATTTGTATTCCCCCTATATCCTTTCTATCTCTTTACAGCCTCGACGATGGCCTGGGCAATGTCCTGGACTGGCCGTATCTCATCGGCCAGCCCTGCATCCACAACTGCTTTCGGCATTCCATAGACCACACATGTGGGTTCGTCCTGCGCGATGCTATAGCCGCCGGAAGCCTTTATCTTCTTCATACCTTCACAGCCATCTGCGCCCATGCCTGTCATGATGACAGCCACGAGATTCTGGCCAATCGAGGCTACCGAATCGTACATCACGTTGACCGCTGGACGATGATTCCCTACCCTTGCTTCCTGACTAAGCTTGATCTTGCGCATCCCGCCGTCGTCCCTGACGCGCAGGTGGAAATCCCCTGGTGCAATATATACATGGCCAGCCCGGATCGGTTCTTCATCTTCAGCTTCCTTGACGGTCACCTGCGAGATGGAGTTCAACCGGTCAGCCAATGCTTTCGTAAATCCTGCGGGCATATGCTGAACGACCACGACGCCGCAGGGAAGATTCCCCGGCAGGCGCGTGATGACATTCTGCAGGGCTTGCGGCCCGCCTGTCGATGTGCCGATCGCCACCAGCTTCTTGCTGCTGCCGATGCCACCGCTGGCCATGGGTGTCGGCCGGCCGATGGACGGCGGTACACTGGTACGGTTCTGCAGCAACGGATTCACCCGCTTGCTGCCCACTCCAGCTGCTGGTACTGCGGGCACTGCTCCTGTCGTCATCTGTGGCAGTTTCATGCCTTGACGGCGCGGGAGCTCGCCCCGTTTCATATTTGGTGCTGCCTGCACCGGTGACACAACCGGTTCAGGTCTTGGCGCTGCCAGCGTCCGATGGACATGTGCTTTGGCAGCATTGCGGCATTTTGCGAGGATCTCCTCGGCAATGTCATCAATGCGTGAGATTGAACCTCCCGCCTTGCTGATGAAATCCACCGCCCCAAGGCTGAGTGCTCGGATCGTAGCATCCGTCCCCTTCTGTGTCAGACTGCTCAGCATGACGACTGGCACAGGCGACGACTCCATGATGACGGCCAATGCATTGATGCCATCCATGACAGGCATATTGACATCCATCGTCACCAGGTCAGGCTGCAGCTGTTTCACCTTGCTGACTGCATCCTTGCCGTTCATGGCCGTACCGACCACGTCAAAATCTGGCTGCTTTTGGAACAGGTCTGCTAAGACTTTGCGCATAAATGCTGAATCATCGGCAATCAAGACACGAATCATCCCGCTCCCCCCATTCAGAAGCCCTTACAAATCATTCTTGTTGATGCCCTTGGCAATCGTTGCCCGCTGCACTGCAAACAGATAATGGACAATCTGATTGCTCACTGCACGTGGCATATGCTGGAAAGCCGCCCCGATATGGTAGACGAACTCACCATCATCTTTCTCGATTTTCCGGCAGCTTGCAACCTTGCACATCTGCTCGATCGGTCCCACGCCAGGGATGCTGCTCAACGACAGCGCAGCCTTGAGGCCAGGCTTCACTTCCTGATGCATGGCAAAGCAGATACCATTGCCACTGAGGTCGATCATCCGCGTCATCACCGGCGTCTGTATGGTACCTTCCTCATCGATGAGCCGGACCTGTACAGGCAGGTTGACCTTCACACGGACAAATTCGCGGTTCTGATGCCGCTCTACTTCCTCAGGAAAGCTTATGTACCAGACCGCAATGCGCTCATCGAGCATTCCTGTTTCATGGAACGTCGTGAAGAAACGATAACGGCACTGCTTGCCTATCGCCACCCCGTACAGGTGCGATCCACTGAGCGGTATGATTGGTACATGCTTGCTGTTCATAGGCATAGCCACGATCAGTTCTTCATCCGTCATGCCCTCGATACGGCTTGTATGGCGCTCATCGCTCGCCTCGACAAAAAACTCCACGCGCTGGCCAATCTTTAAGACATCCCTTGCTTTTATTAATTCGCCCGCCATAGTAAAGTTCCTCCATGTTTAACGCGAAAAACTAAAAATTTGTCGCAAAAATCCTCTCCACCCCTGCGTAACCTTCATCTTGCTGCCATAGAGAACACTGTTCGTCATCGCCTGCACGCACCTTGCAGCTGTACTGCCCGGATGCGCGACCAGGAATGGCGTCTGCTTGCGCACCGACCGCATGACTGCCGTGTCCTCAAAAATATATCCCAGACAATCGATCGGCATGTTGAGGAAACGCTCTGAGGTCTGCTGCAGCTTGGCTACAACCTCCCGGCTTTCTGCTTCATCATACACGCGATTGACAACCAGGCGTATATTCTGGTAGCTGGCATACATGCTGTAAGCCTTCATGACCGCATAGGCATCCGTCAACGCGGTCGGCTCCGGCGTCGTCACCAGCAGTACCTCGTCCGCAGCCAGGATGAAATCCATGACATTCTTGCCAAGGCCTGCTCCGGTATCGACCAGGATGATATCGGCTACGGCTGCGCAGCCTGCCAGCTTCTGCATGAGCCGCTGACGCTCCTCAAGAGTAAACTCCGCGGCCTTCTCGATTCCCGAACCGCCCGATATATAATTGACGCCATAGGGGCCCTGCATGATGACATCCTGCAGTTCCGTGCCATCCTCCAGCAGATTCAGCAGATGCTTGCGCGACATGCTGCCCAGCACCACATCGACATTAGCCATGCCAAGATCCGCATCGATGACGAGCACCCGCTGTCCAGCCATGCCAAGGGCGATGGCCAGATTGACTGTCAGGTTCGTCTTGCCGACACCACCCTTGCCGCTCGTGATGGCCAGCACCCTGGCATCAGTCAGGCCCGTGCGTGCATTCGGCATGACGGCTGCGCCCCGCGCGCTGTAATCGGCCGGATATTCCGTTTTGTCGCCAACCAGCTGGCGAAGTCTTTGCGCCTGATCTCCCATATCATTCCCTCAGCAGCAGCTCCGCCAGCTTCTGCGGCGTTGCCGGTATGATGTCATCGGGTACACTCTGCCCATTCGTCAGGAAGGACAAAGCAATATCCCGCTTGGCTAACAGATTCAGGATGAGACCGACACTGCTGGTCTCATCGGTTTTCGTGAAGATCACCCGATCCGGCTCGCAAGCCGAGAATTTATCCAGGATTTCAGCTGCATCGCGGTTCTTCGTGGTCGCACTCATGACGAGATGGCACTCGATGTGCGAATTCACGGCCAAGAACTCCTGCAGCTCCTTCATCTGATATTCATTGTGCTGGCTTCGCCCAGCTGTATCGATGAGTATCAGATCTTTGTCACGATGTTTATGGATTGCTACCTTGAGCTCATCTGGAGAATAGACGATCTCGAGCGGCAGTCCGATGATATCCGAATACGTCTTGAGCTGTTCGACAGCTGAGATCCGGTAGGTATCGGCTGTTATCAGCGCAGCACGGATGTTTTTTTCAAGCACGAAACGCGCGGCAATCTTGGCCAGCGTCGTTGTCTTGCCGACGCCTGTCGCACCAATCAGGGCGACAATGCGCACTCCATGCTTGTTGAGCGTAATGCCCTCGGAAAAATTCATCGCATCGCCCAGATAACCAGCCAGCACCTCAGCAGCCCGCTCATCCTGACTGTCGAGCAAGGTGTCCCCCGCCGGCAGCTGGGCAGCCATATCCTTCAAGAGCTCCTCATCCACTTCCTGGCGGCGCAAAGCTTCCTGTATCGATACCTTGTCCTTCGGCTGATCCTTGCTCATGACCTGGGCCAGCATCGCCTTCATCTGTGCCAGTTCATCTTCTAAGCGCTGGATCTTTTCCGTATCTTCCGGATTGGAGGCCATCGGTTCTGCTGCTGTTTTTTCCATAACTTGTACATCATCCTCTTGTTTCGCTGTATCGGCTGGATTTTCATCCGGCAAGGTCTGTACCGGCTGCGCAGACGTAACCACAGGCTGCGCCGGCTGGAATACCGGAGCTGGTATCGGCGACTCCGCCATGCGTACCCCGGCTTCCGTCCCATTCGTCTTGTACTGCGACAAGACCTGGTTTGGCATGACAGGCGCGGCTGGCGATACCACGTCAAGACGGCCGCCCATCGGCGCTGGTTTGGCCTGCTTAGCAGCCAGGCTGCGCTTGGCCCGCTTGTTAGCCTGCACCTCATCCGCCTCTTCGATTGCGGCAGTCACCTCAACCACCTCGGCGCTATGATACCCGAGGAAGCCGCCTTCCCGGTATTTTTTCGTATGCAGGATGACCGCATCCGGCCCGAGTTCTTCCTTTACCTGCTGCATGGCTTCCTTCATCGATGGAGCCTTGACTACTTTTATTTGCACTTAGATCTTCACCACCCCAAGAATCTGAATCTCGACGCTCTGTTCTATCTCAGCATGCGACAGGACGATAAGTCCCGGAACAGAACGCTCGACCAATTTGCGGAAATACAGCCGCACCGCAGGACTGGTCAGCACGATTGGCTGATAGCCCATATTCGTAAGTTTCGGCAGCTCGTTATTGAGCGCCGTAATGAGATTTTGCAGCGAATCGGGATCGAGGCTGACATATGAGCCATGATCCGTGCGCTGCACGCCCCCGGCAATGCGGTTTTCGAGTGCCGGATCGAGCGTGATGCATGGCAGGGTGCCATTCTGTACATTCTGCTGAGTGATCTGGCGCGCCATTGCATGGCGGACATACTCGGTAAGTATTTCCGTATCCTTGGTTGCCCGGGCATAATCGGCGAGCACCTCGAGAATCGTCGCCATATCGCGGATCGAGATGCGCTCCCGCAAGAGATTGGAGAGCACCTTCTGGATCTCGCCGACAGTCATGAGATCTGGTACGACCTCGTCGACCAGCGACTGGTTCGTCTTCTTGAGGTTGTCGATGAGGTTCTGGGTCTCCTGACGGCCGAGGATCTCATCGGCATGCTGCTTGATGACCTCTGTCAGATGCGTAGCCAATACCGATACGGCATCGACTACCGTATAACCATTGAGCTCTGCCTGCTCGCGTTCATTCTCCGGAATCCAGAGGGCCGGCAGGCCAAAGGCCGGCTCGGTCGTCTCGATGCCCGGCACTTCCTCAAAAACCGTGCCCGAGTTCATCGCCAGATAGTGGTCAAGCATCAGCTCGCCCTTGGCGATCTCGATGCCCTTGAGCTTTATGATGTACGCATTCGGCTTGATCTGGATGTTATCACGGATGCGGATAGTCGGCACCACCAGACCGAGCTCCAAAGCACATTGCCGCCGGATCATGACGATGCGGTCGAGGAGATCGCCGCCCTGGCCCGTATCAACGAGCGGAATCAACGAATAGCCGATTTCCAGCTCCATCGGATCGACCTGCAGCAACGAGACGATATTCTCTGGCGTCGTGGCCTTCTTCTTCTCCTGCACCTTCTTCTCTTCCTTCTGGGTCTCAGTCTTGACCTCTGCACCCTGCTTGAGCAGACGGCCGATGAAGAAGCAGAAGATAGCCAGCACCGTAAACGGGATCCCCGGCAAACCCGGAATGATAGCGAAGAACAACAGGACACCGCTCAAAATGAAGTAAATACGATCATTGCGGACGAGCTGCGTGACAAGGTCGCTGCCGATATTGCCCTCAGCACCGGCACGCGTGACGATAAGGCCCGTTGCCGTAGAGATCAAGAGCGCAGGGATCTGGCTGACCAGACCCTCGCCGACGGTCAGCAGCGTATACGTCTGCAAAGCCTGCACGGCCTCGAGATTGCGCTGCATCATGCCGATGATGAAGCCACCGGCAATATTGATGAACATAATCAGGATTGCGGCGATAGCATCGCCCTTGACGAACTTAGAAGCACCGTCCATCGCGCCGAAGAAATCCGACTCATGCTGGATTTTCTCACGGCGTATCTTAGCTTCAGCATCCGTGATAGCGCCCTGATTGAGATCCGCATCGATAGACATCTGCTTACCAGGCATTGCATCGAGCGTGAAACGTGCCGATACCTCAGCGACACGCTCCGATCCCTTCGTGATGACGATGAAGTTTACGGCAACGAGGATGACGAACATGATGAAACCGACAACCGGGTTACCGCCGACGACGAAGTTACCGAAAGCCGTGATGACCTCACCGGCGTAACCATCGAGCAGGATAAGTCGCGTCGATGAGATGTTCAGTGCAAGACGGAACAGCGTCGTCACGAGCAGCAAGGAAGGGAAAATCGACAGGTCGAGTGCTTCCTTGTTGTAGATGACCGCCATGACCAGCAGCAACGCAATCGTGATATTCAGACAGATCAACATATCCAGCAGCAGCGTCGGCAGCGGGATGATCATCATGACAACGATGACGATGATTGCCACCGCAATCATTACATCACTGTATTTTTGGATAAAACTGCCCTTGCCAAATGCATTTGACGCAGCAGCTGCCTGTGGTGCAGCCATATGTGACTCTCCTTACTTTCGAATAATTTTATGAATCAAGCCCGGCGGCGATTCTTCAAACGATATACATACGCCAAGACTTCAGCTACCGCCTGATAGAGCTCAGCCGGCACCGTATCGCCGACCTCGGCGCTGGCGTAAAGGGCACGCGCCAAAGGACGGTTCTCCACGATAGGTACGCGCGCATCACGCGCGATGTCCTTGATACGCTTGGCGACCAAATCCTGCCCTTTCGCCACGATAAGCGGCGCGACCATTCCCTTGCTGTACTGCAGGGCTACCGCGAAATGCGTCGGGTTCGTGACGATGACATCCGCCTTCGGCACTTCCTGCATCATACGGCTCATAGCCATCTGACGCTGTTTCTGTTTGATCTTGCCCTTGATCTGCGGATCACCTTCGGTCTGTTTCATTTCATCCTTGACCTCTTGCTTGGTCATCTTCAGATCCTGTGTCGTCTGCCATTTCTGATAGCCATAGTCCAGGATACCAAGGACAATGATGACCGCGATGACCTCAAAGGCCATGCTGAAAACAATATCCGCGATCTGCGCCAGACTGTTCGGCAAGTCAAAATAGATGAACTGTGGCATAGCCATCAGATGATCTTTGAGGAAATCATAAAGGAAAAAACCAATGATTGCAATCTTGAACAGTGATTTGACAAGTTCCACCAGCGAACGCTTGGAAAAGATACGTCCAAACCCGTTGATGGGATTCAATTTATCCGGCTTGAAACCGATGGCCTCCGTATTGAAATTCAGTCCTACCTGAAAAACATTGATTGCCAGGCCCATGAGCATGATACCAAGCATGATGGGCAGCGATGTCTGCGCTAACAGCTCAATGATGCCGATGAATATGCGCAGAATATTCTCTGTATCGACCGGCTGGTTCAGGTGGCTGAATACATACGTCGTATAGGCCGCAATACTGCCATAGATATGCGCCCACATCACCTTGATGATGAAGAAACCAATGAGCAGGACAAAAGCCGTACTGAGCTCTGTACTCCTGCCGACCTGGCCCTTCTTCTTCGCATCAGCCCGTTTCTTGGACGTAGGCTCCTCGGTCTTGTCGCCGGCAAAGAGCTGCAGGTCAAAGGCAAAGGGCCTGCTAACGTAAGGCCTGTAGAGCGATTGTAATATTTCCATACATCTCATTGAATAGCACATCCAGGAATAATACATAGAACGGCAGCACCATCGCCAAAATCAAGGTACCAATCGTCAGCTGCATCGGAATACCGACAACAAAGATATTCATCTGCGGCATCGTCCGCGCCAGTATTCCTAGCCCCACGTTTGTCAACAAGATGGCAAAGGTCACCGGCATGGCAATCTTCATGCCCGTCAGGAATATCCCCGTCGTGAAATTGGCAATGATGAGCGGCAATGACAAACTCATCTCCATCGATAGCAACGGCACCATCTTGAAGCTTTCGAACAAGGCATCGATAAGCATATGATGCCCATTCACTACCAGGAAAATGATAACGGTCAAATTATAAAGAAAACTTCCGATAAGCGGCATCTGCTGACCGGAAGTTGGGTCCATAACATTGACAATGGCAAATCCGACCTGCATATCCATGACCTTACCAGCCATTGTGATCGCCGCAAACGAAATATACGCGACAAAGCCAATGAGCCAACCGATAAACAACTCGGACAAAACAGCACCTGCATAAGCCCATACCGACGTTGGCGCCTGAATGATTCCCATATTGTCGATCACAGGATAAAGTACGATAGCCATAGCCAGCGACGCCCCTGCCCGAAAGTATACGGGAATATTCATACTGCCAAAAAACGGAGAAATAATGAACAAACCGCTGACCCGGGTCATGAGCAACAAGAATACTGCAGCATGCCCCTCCAAAAGATCATAGAAATCCATTATTCACTCCTTCAGCCGATATAAGACGGCAGATTGACAAGGACATTGGTCAGATACTCCACCATGATGCGCAGCATCCACGGCCCAAAAATCAAAATTGCCACAAACACGGCAATGATTTTCGGTATGAATGCCAGCGTCTGCTCCTGAATCGATGTCGTTGCCTGAAAGACACTGACCATAAGGCCAACCATAAGACCAAGGCCCAGCATCGGCGCTGCTACCAGCATGACGACGAACAAGGCTTCTTGTCCCAGCTGGACCACCAGATCTCCCGACATGCTACAACCTCCCTTTTATCCCCTTACTACTTGAAGCTGACAATCAGGGACTTGATAAGCAAATGCCATCCATCGACCATGACAAACAGCAGAATCTTGAACGGCAGCGATATCATGACCGGTGGCAGCATCATCATACCCATTGACATCAAGGTACTCGCAACAATCATATCAATGACAATAAACGGCACATAAATCATAAAACCAATCTGGAATGCCGTTTTGAGCTCACTGATAATGAATGCCGGAATCAGGGTAAATGTCGATACATCCTCAGGGCCATTGGGCCGTTCGGCATCAGACAAATTAACGAACAACGCCAAATCCGACTCACGCGTCTGCTTGAACATGAATTCACGAATCGGCTCGACAACATTCTCAAGTGCCTGCTCCTGCGTAATCTGTCCTGACAGATACGGCTGAATGCCGTTTTCATTGGCCTGCCCCCAATAGGGAGCCATGATATAGAATGTCAGGAACATTGACAAAGCGATAACGATCTGATTGGGCGGTACATTCTGCGTCGACAGTGCATTGCGCAAAAAGCCGATAACCACGACGATGCGCACGAATGACGTCGTCATAATCAGGATTCCAGGTGCCAGCGTCAATACCGTCAGCAATGCCATGACCTGCAGCGTTACCGCTACATCCTGCGGCTTGTCTGAAGTTCCCACATCTACATTGACGGTGGGAATCAAAGGCGCCGCCAAGGCATTATTCGTCATAAACAGCAGGAAGGCCAAGCCTCCCAGCAAAATCAAAACCTCCCGACGTTTCAAGCGCCTACAATCCTTTCTCAATCACAGACATAAACATTGCTGCCTACTTGCGGAATATGGGTGGAATCTTCTGCACAAAATCGGACAGCGTCCCGAATTGTTGTGAAAACATCTCGGGAACCTTGGGACCTGTCAACTCCTCCCGATGCAGACGATTAATCTCATCGGGATCGTTGATTTCTGCCAGCAAGGTAACCGAATGCTCAGTCACCCCTAACATGAATATGCGGCCAGCCATCTCAATGATACAGACCGAACGATTCGGTCCGAGCGGCAGATGGGAAAGAATCCTCCCCCCATAGCCCATTTTCTGTTGGGCAAATCGCCCGCCCAGAAAGCGAGCAGCAAAATAAGCCAGCCCTACCACAAAAATAAAAATGGCAAAAAGGCTGACCAAATAAGCAATAGATGACCACCACGAAATCGACGACGGCTTGGGATCTGCATTCTCATAGCCTGACAAATACCCGCCCTTAGCCGCCTCCTCAGCGGCCAGGACGGGATCCATCATGACCAAAAATACCAGTACCCCAATAACACACGTCAAAAGAATGTGTTTTCTCTCCATTAGCCTACTGCTTTGCGGACAGCCTCCAGTACACGGTCTGCCTGGAACGGCTTAACGATAAAGTCACGGGCACCAGCCTGGATTGCCTCGATAACCATAGCCTGCTGACCCATAGCACTGCACATTACGATCTTGGCATTCGGATCAACCTTCTTGATTTCCTTGACGGCACTGATACCATCCATCTCCGGCATCGTGATATCCATCGTAACGAGATCCGGCTTGAGCTCCTGGTATTTCTCCAGAGCCTTCATTCCATTCTCAGCCTCGCCGACTACTTCGTAGCCATTCTTCGACAGAATGTCTTTAACCATCATTCTCATGAATGCCGCATCGTCAACGACCAATACTCGTACTGCCATGTTTCATCTCTCCTCATCTTAAAAAATCACTCGACTTGGTTCAATATATTTTTAATTATATAAGAAAGTCCTGCCTAAAACAAGAGTGGGGATCACTGAAGCTTAGCCGCTCTCTCAGCCGGACTTGCTATCTCCGTAATACGGACACCAAAGTTCTCGTCAATGACAACAACCTCACCTTTGGCCAAGAACTTGCCATTGACCTGGATATCTACCGGCTCACCAGCCAGCTTATCGAGCTCAACGATCGAACCATTTGTGAGCTCCAGGATCTCTTTGATTGACTTCTTCGTACGCCCCAATTCGACCGTAACCTGTAAAGGTACATCCAAGATCAAGCCGATATTGGCATCATTGACCTGTACAGGCTGCGTGTTAAGCGGCGTAAACTGCGCCGATTGAACAGGAACATTCGTAGCCACATGTGGCTGCATCGCCATCCCATAGCCGCCAGCTGGTGGTGCTGCCATTGCTGGTGCTGCCTGTGGTGGTGGCGCTGCTGCCGGTGCTGGTGCAGGCGTGGGCGTGGGGGCCGGTGCCGGAGCTGGCGCAGCTGCAGGAGCTGGTGCCGGTTCTGGCTCTTCTGCCTTGGAACTGTTCGTCAAGGCCTCAACCATTTCCTTCGCCACTGGCACAGGCAGGATCTGCATGATTTCACTATCAATCAGGCCATCGACCTCCATGCGGAAAGAAGTCCGCACTACAGGCTCGTCCTGGCCAACAATCTCAGTTACCTTATCCTCATTACCAAGATCGATCAAATTAACCTTTGGCGGCGAAATATCGATTTTCTTATTGAACATCGTGGAAAGCGAGGTCGCTACCGTACCCATCATCTGATTCATGGACTCGCCCACGGCACTCATAGCAATCTCGTTGATTTCCGTGTCAGGATTCGTACCATCGCCACCCATCATGAGGTCGGCAATGATCGATGCATCCTGTGCCTGGATAGCCAGGACATTATTGCCATCAATACCGATTGTATAACCAACCTCAACAATGAGATACGGCATCGGATACTGCTCCTGAATGATGCTCATCGTGGCAACCGAAACAGTCGGTGTGGTAATACTTACCTTATGGCCAAGCAGTACGGAAAGCGTCGTAGCTGCACTGCCCATCGAGATATTACCGATCTCGCCCAGCGCATCCTTCTCCATATCAGTGAGTACATCGTCAAACTGAGATGAGCTACTGTCTGCGGCTGGCGCCTCAGCTGCTGCCTCCGACTCTCCCGCGGGTGCTGCATCGCCGCCTGCCTCTGGTATAGCACCACCATTCAGCAGGGCGTCAATCTCCTCTTGCGAGATCATATCGTCACTCATCAGTATCTTCATCCCCTTCGTTAATTATCTTAGTTATCTGTACCGCCATCTTCTTGCCGGATGTGCCGGGGCGGCAGTAGAACTTGGGCTTATGCCCGACCAGACAGAGCAGATTATCATCCACCTTGGCATCCATCTGCAAGACATCACCAAAGCCCAAAGTCAGGAACTCATTGATGGTAATATCGACGCCGCCCAGCTGGACGACAAACGGAACCTTGGTACGTTCAATCTTACGCTGCAGGATTTTGACCTGCTCCGGATCATCATCCTTGGAAACCGAGGATGCTACCCAGAACGTCGTGGTCAGCTTGGACATGATAGGCTCCAGTACCAGGTACGGGATGCAGATGTTCATCATGCCCTCAACATCGCCCACCTTCATCTGAATCGTGACGATGACTACCATATCACTCGGAGGCACAATCTGCGTAAACTGCGGATTGGACTCCGTTGCCTCTAAACTTGGCTTAAAATCTACGACATTGGACCAAGCCTCTTTCAAGTGGCTCATTGCTGTATCGATGAAACGCTTCATGACGACTTCCTCGATTTCTGTGAGCACGCGTGGCTTGATACCCGATCTGCCCTCACCACCAAACACACGGTCAATGAAAGCAAAAGCTATCTCGGTGTTGACCTCCATGATGATGTTGCCCTTGAGCGGCGGAACCGCCAAGATGCTGATTACCGATGGATTGGCCAGCGACTGGACGAACTCCTGATAAGTCAGCTGTTCGACCGAGGCCACCTCGACATTTACCAGTGTGCGGAGATGTGTAGACAAATATGTATTCAATAACCGGGAAAAACTCTCATGGAGCATGAACAATGTTCGGATCTGGTCCTTGGAGAACTTATCCGGCCGCTTGAAATCATAGGTTTTGACTTTTTTCTGTTCTTCATCTGCTTTGACTTCTTCTGCGGATACTGTTCCGTCTGAGAGCGCTGAAAGCAGTTTATCTATCTCAGATTGAGATAGTACATCATCTGCCAACCTTCGTCCTCCTTCCTGCTATCTGCCTATGATGTTACTGAAGCAGGAAGCTGGTGATGTAGACATCATAGACCGACCCTGCTCCCAGCTTCGTGTTGAGCTCATCCTTGATTTTCTTCTTGAGCTCATCCTGTTTGGCTGCATCAAACTCATCGAGTTTGGCACTGCGCAGGATCTGCATCGTCGTATCAAGGATTTTTGTCTCAGCCATTGGCTGGAGTTTTCCCTCTTCGATGTTGTCCTTCTTGCCAGGATTCATCTCCAATACAATCCCTGCTTTGAGGAATTTACCAGCTTTCTGCCCGCCGACATTGACCATTATCCCTTCTTTGGCGTCGCCGAGTTTAATAAAGATGCCTGGATCATGATGCTCGCTCACAGACTCCGTAGCTGTTTCCTTCATCATCTTCGTGGTAATAAAGAACGAAATACCTCCGGCCAGGACAAGGCCGACCAGTACCAGAATTACCACCAGGATTATCGGTGATTTCTTTTTCTTCTCTTCCGGCGCTGCCTCGTTTTCCTTCTCTTCGTCTGCCATTTGATACTCCCTCCATTAAATCTGCTTTTCTAATTATACCAAGAGTTTTCAATTTGTCTACATCAAAATTGATGCAACGCCCGACGATATTTCATCACACGGCGGACAATCTCATCCATTGGCTCATCGACGATGAACTTTTTGCCATTTGTCAGCGTGACAACCGTATCCGGCGTTTCCTCTATAGTTTCTATTATTTCGGCATTGAGGACAAATTCTCCTTTTTTATTTGTCTTAGAATTAAATTTTGTAAGCATTATCATTGCCTTGTCATCTCCTTATCCGCATCGCTATACATCTTCATTCTTTCTTTTTTCGTCGTCAAGCCCTCATTCTCCTTTTTATTTTCCCAGATTCTCTAAAAATCTGCAATATTTTTCCCTAACGCTACCAAACTATGAATAACGGCCGATGCATTTTCATACATCGGCCGTAAAGATAGCTGATTAGCTATCACCGTTTCATATTGATCATGGTCTCAAGCATCTCATCACCAACCGTGATGATCTTGGAGTTCGACTGGAACCCGCGCTGGGTAATGATCATATCCGAGAACTCGTTAGCAATATCAACATTAGACATCTCAAGTGCCGACGGAGTAATCGTGCACCCAAGAGCAGAGGCTTTCTTGATATTTGCTGAGCCAGAGTTGTTCGACTCCTGATAAAGACTATTGCCAGTCTTCGTAAGGCCAGAAGCATTCGAGAACTGTGCCACAGCCACCTGTGCTTCAGCCTGACGCACGCCATTGGTATACACACCCGTGATAACACCGGAGCTGTCAATTGAAACACTGGAAAGCGTTCCCGAGGAATGGCCATCCGTCTCCGCATGAATCGTGCTCTCATTCGCATACTGGGTAAGTGCCTTAAGGTCAAGCGTAACAGTCTGTGATGCAGTAGCACCAGTCGTTATCGTTAAATCAACAGTACCCGTTCCACTAGCGTATTTACCATTCGCATCAAATGTCAGTGTGGGTGTCGTAGCAAACGCTGCTGTGCCACCATGATCGATATTTCCACCATTTGCTACCGATAACTGCCATGTATTATTGGCAGTTTTCGTGAACAGCAAGGGAACCGAATATTTGAATCCCTGGGAATCATAAGCCGTCATCGTTGTCGTGATAGCCGTTCCACTCGCCGTGTCCGCATTCAGGTTGCCCGTATACGTCGCTTTGCTCGTCTGTTGAGCTGCCATACTGGACCCTGCCTGAATTTTTATATTAGTCGGCTCAGCATTCGTAGCAATATTGCCATCTGCATCGCGCGTCGTCCATCCCTGCACAAACAAGCCACTGCCTGGCAATACATAGTTACCCTCCGAATCAAATTCAAAGGCACCATCACGCGTATAGAAGGTTTCTTCTCCGCGTTTTACCACAAACAAGCCATTGCCCGAAAGACACAGATCTGTGTTCTTGCCCGTCGACTGTACAGAACCATCCGTAAACAACAAATCAATGGATGCTACCCCCGTACCAAGGCCTATCTGCTTTGGATTGGTACCACCGAGGTTACCCGTCGGTGCCGATGCACCTGTCAGGGTCTGCGACAAAGTATCCGCAAAAGTTGTCCGGCTAGATTTAAAACCAGTAGTATTTACATTGGCAATATTGTTACCAATAGTATCCATACGGGTCTGGTGAGATTTAAGTCCGGATACACCGGAGAAAAGCGAACGCATCATAATGAATTACTTCCTTTCCTTACACGAAAGAATCTCTTTCTTCATTATATCGATGCGCAGCAGGATGGCCTCTGTCATTCAACCATCCAAAGTTTCCGTTAGGTCCAACTTTTAAATAATTGCTGCGCTGTCAATATTTGTTATTATATTATCTTTTCCACTTGTACCATCCATGGCCGTAATCACGGTACGATTCGTCACACTGACGATAAGCGCCACATCCTTCATGTAGATCAGTGACTCCCGTGCTCCCTTCTGTGCCAGCCGGTCAACGGTATCATCAAGCCTTGAGAGATCCTGGTCGCTCAGACGGATGTTCCGTTCCTGCAGGCGGTCTGCCGCATGCCGTGAAAAGCTTACTGACTTCTGGGCCTTCTGCAAAATGGCACCGAAATCCGTTTTCCCAGCAACCTGTGCATCCTGCAGCCTTCCCTTTGCTGGCTGGTTAAGGGGAAGAAGTGGCTGCGCATTGAGATACATCCTTGAAACAGCCATCATCCGATTCCTCCCTTGCCTATTTCTTTGTACCTGTCACGTATTCTTCGTTCCTTCGCCGATACGCGTAACATCGCTGATGGCGACCTGATAGGTCTTGCCGCCTGCCTCAGCCACAATAGATGGTGAACCGTCCGAGATACTGACCCCCTTGACCGTACCCTCGAAGGTATTCTTGATCGTCTTGGTATTGCCCTCGGCATCAGTCGTCTTCGTTGACGTCGTCCACTGAACCTGCTGGCCGATCATGCTGCTGAGCTGACCAACGAGAACCGATGTATCGATATTGCTGACAAGCTTCGACACCCCTGATAACCCATCAGCAACATTCGTCATCTGCTCCAAAGCCGAGAACTGCGCGAGCTGCGCGAGGTACTCACCATTGTCCTGCGGATCGAGCGGATCCTGATACTTCATCTGCGTGACCAAAAGCTGCAGGAATGCATCTTTTCCCAAGGCATCGTTAGCCTTGGTCGCCGAATTAGCCTGCGACTGCTGATAGCTTTCCAGCGTCTGGGTCACACCATTCGTCGTGATAGTATTGAGTGAATTTGCCATATGCTCACTTCCTAACTTGTTAAATCCGGTAATCTACGCCTTCAGCAGCTGGCTGGTTCGTACCCTGCATAGCGGCAGCTGCCAGCTGATCGGCCTCTTCGCCATATTCCTCCGCATCCAACGTGATGCCCTGGATCCTATTGGCATTGCCTCCCTGCTGGTTCTGCCAGGCCTGCTGTCCTTGCTCCTGCGGCAACTGCCCATCGGCAAGGCCAGCATATACCTCGACGCTGTCCACCTTGAGCCCCTGATTGTTGAGCTCCTGCCGAAGCTGCACCAACGAATTCTCAATGACAGCGCGTACCTGCGCATTATCGCTGTGGAACGAGGCATTCACCGAACCATTCTGCGTGACCGAGACCTTCAGCGTAAGCTCACCTAAATGCTCCGGATGGAGCTTGATGACCATCTGCGTATCCTCCGCCCTGCGGATCAGGCGTGCCTGATCGACAATCTGGCGCGGGATATCGAAATCGGTCTGTGGCTGCTGTACATCCTGTGCCTTAGGTGCTTCAATGCCATGGATGCTTTCCTGCAAGCTCTGCTGGAAAGCACTCACGGTATTGCTGCCCGCAGGCTGCGAGGCAACCGCTCTGTCGCCAGCCGCCTCTTCCGGAAGCTGCTGCAGCTGCTCAGCCTTGCCCGCAGGAGACTGGTTTATCTGCTGGCTTGCTGGCTGTTCCTGCTGCCCGGCCTGCTGTCCCGGCTGTCTCATAGCCTGCTGCGCATCCATGCGGAGGGGAACAACATCCGGCTGCTCCTCCACCGTCAGCTCAGCATCCCCGAGCAGCGAAGCCACACTCTTATCTTCCTTGGCCACTTCCCTGACTGCGGGACTTTGCATCATAGTTTGTTGCATAGCTGACTGACTTACCTGCTCAGCTACCACAGATTGCTGCAGCTGCTGATCCTGACGGGCATCCCTTAGCAAAGCTCCGCGAGGATCACTCTTAGCCCAGCTATTTTCCTGCAATGCCATAGTCTTCGGATCTTTCCCCGCCTGCTGCACATTTACGAGCTGTGCTTCCAGCGCAGTAGCCGCCTTCTGTGGTTTGTTTTCCAGCTTCACATCTACGGTCTGTTCCTTGACCGAACTGCTCTTGAGATGCTGTCCCGACAGCATCGCCAGGAAATCCTGGTTCTTGCGGCCAGCTTCTGCGGGCTGCGGCAGCAGGCTTTGCAGATCGGCTGCATTCTCGCCCTCTGCCACCGGTTTATTGATAAAAGCCGCCTGAGCCTCGTCAGAAACATCGACCACCGTTACTGGCTCATTTATCTGCGGCAGCGGCTCAACGATATCCCTACCCTGCGTATCATTCCCTTGTTGTGATGCAGCAAGCACTGCGGCCAGCGGATCTTTTGGCGCATCCTCCATGACATCACCATCATCTGCTGTGCTTCCCTGCTCTTTCGTGGCTGCCTGCGTCAGGGCTTCCTTGACATCCTGGTCAAGCTTTCCCAAAGCATCTCCAAAGGATTCGCTTCCCTTGCCAGTACCTTTGCCGGTTTTAGCTGCAGGCTTTGTTCCCTGCCCTTTTACCGATGTGCTGGCCTGCGTCGCAACAGCCATTACATTTGCTGTATTCACAAACTTCACCTCCTTACAATGTATGTATCGTAAAAATCATCTATTCTCTTAAGTAAAAAAAGCACCTGGCCCGAAAAAAGTCCTTCCTGCCAACCAGGAAGGACTTGCACTTATGGATTTGACACTTCATTTGCCGCAGTATCCGCATTTTCACCATTTTGCTTGGCCTGCTCCGCTTCAAGCATCTTGCGTACATCCTCTTCGGTGTTCAATTGCTTTTGTGTGCCTTCATACATAATCTGCGTCAACCGGGCAGTCTTCCCAGCTTCAAACTCGGACAAAACCTTGGCCGCATTGCTTTCGTCCATTCGCTGCAGGATGGCAATGCAGAGATCATCATCGAGCTCATCCATGGCCTTAGCAGCGTCTTTTGGCTTCATCGAGTTGTACAAACGCGCCAGCTTCGATACGCGCTTACGTTCGCCAGCCTCACGTTCCTTCATCTGCTTCTCGATTTCTTTTTTCGAAATGGTCATTTTCTTGGATTGCTGTTTTTTCTCATCCTTGTCCGGCTTGACGTCTTCTAACGGTGTATTCTCCATCTCGGCCTGTGTCGGTGCTGGTTTCACGAAATACTGACCCACAACCGGCAGATTGTGGAGCCCCAGCTTCTCATTCGCTTCCTGGGTATCGAACAGCCGCAGATAAATGCCCAGGGCAAATCCGCCAATGATAAGTACCAGCAACAGGAAGAGCATCAGCAGCAGCTTCACTATTTTCTTTCCTTTTTTCTTTGGCTTTTCCCCTGCCATCGTATTACCTGCCTTTATCTTGATCTATACTGCATATCTTTGGAACACACCCTCAGCGGTAGATATCCAGCACCTTGTTGACATAATTCTGCGTTTCCTGATAAGGCGGAACCCCGCCATAATCCTTCACAGCCTGTGGCCCGGCATTATAGGCTGCCACCGCCCGGCGGACATCGCCATCAAAGGCATCGAGCATCTGCCGCAGATACTTTGCACCACCCTCGATATTCGACTTCTTGTCGTAAGGATTGACGCCCAGTGCAGCCGCCGTATCAGGCATCAGCTGCATGACACCGACCGCACCTGCTGACGAAGCAGCATCCTGATCGCCTCCAGACTCGACTTCTGCCACTGCCGAAACGAGCTTTGGATCGACATTGTACTTGCGGGCCGCCGCGTCGATAAGCGACGAAAGATTCTGGTCGGCTACCGGCAAGCTGCTATTGACCGAATAAGACGCAAACGGATTGGCTGCGCCATTGCTGCCAGCACTATGTACCACTGCCTCTTTCGGCGTTTGGACGGCAGCTTTCCCCTCTGCTCCAGCAGCTGCAGCGCCAGCCGCACTGCCACGCTGCATTTCCTTGTCCAGCTTCTTCTGGAAATCCATGCCTGGAACCGGGCCTGGCAGCCCAAACTGCTGTTGCAGCTGCGCAATCCTTGCCTGCACAGCCCTTACGCCCATCAGGTTTATCATGAAGCTTCCCCCGCTTTCCTTCTCATCGTCAATTGCAGGCCAATCTCATCGAGCATCTTCTGCTCCTCCTGCATTGCCTCTTCCTTGTATTCCTGCAGTCTTTTTTCCTTCAGCTGCTCGATGCTTTTCAGGTAACTCATGACTTCCATGAGTGCCTGCAGTTTTTTCTGTTTTTCTGCCCGCAGCTGCAGGACAATTCCCTGCTGCATCTCTATCTGCTCACGCTTCCAGGCAAAGAAACTGTTGAACGTCATCAAGCGGCCAATCGTTACTTTTGTGCCCTCCTTGGATAACGCCTCGTAGTCCTGCTGGCCCTGCTGCATCTCTGTCATGAGATTTGTCAGTGCCGCCCGGCCCTCTTCCAACCTGCGTGCTGACTCAGCAAAGGCAACCTCCGCATCCTCTTTTTTCATGCGCGTGACTTTGAGCAGTGTTTCCAGCTGAAATTTGAACTTCTTCATGCCTATCACCCGGATATGCCGATCAGCTTGTTCTCAGTATCTTCGTAAGTATCTACCTCAAAAATCCCCTGACAAAGGAAATCATTGATTGCATCAATCTTGGCAATGGATTCATCGATTTTTGCGCTCGATCCCTTGACATATGCGCCGATATGGATAAGGTCTTCCGCATCACGGTAGACCGCCATAAGCTGGCGCATCTGCTGTGCTGCCTTCAGATGTTCTGGCGATACCACCTCATTCATGACACGGCTGACGCTCGGCATGACATCGATGGCCGGAAAATGGTTCTGTGCAGCGATCTTGCGGCTCAAGACGATATGACCATCAAGGATACTGCGGACAGCATCGGCAATCGGCTCATTCATATCATCACCATCGACCAGCACCGTGTAGATTCCCGTGATGGAACCCGTAGCACTTGTGCCGGCCCGCTCAAGCAGTCTTGGCAGCATGGCAAAGACCGACGGCGTATAGCCGCGCGTTGCCGGTGGCTCACCGATCGTCAAGCCGACCTCACGTTGAGCCATGGCAAAACGGGTAACCGAGTCCATCATCAGGATGACCTTGCGGCCTTGATCGCGGAAATACTCGGCGATGGCCGTAGCCGTCATGGCCCCCTTGATGCGGACCAGCGCCGGCTGATCGGATGTCGCCACAACAACGACAGACCGCTTCATGCCTTCCTCGCCAAGGTCGCGCTCAATGAAGTCACGCACCTCACGGCCACGCTCGCCGACTAATGCAATGACACTGATATCCGCCTCGGTGTTGCGGGCAATCATGGACAGCAGCGTCGACTTGCCGACACCTGAGCCAGCCATGATGCCGATACGCTGCCCTTCTCCCATCGTGATGAGTCCATCGATCGCGCGGACACCAACATAGAGATTCTCATGGATACGCGGACGCGTAAGCGGTGCCGGCGGCTCTGCCTGCAAAGGATATTCTTCCTTGCATAGGAGTGGCCCTTTGTCATCCATAGGATTCCCCAGACCATCAAGCACGCGCCCCAATAACTCAGGGCCGACTTTTACCTGCAGCATCTTTTGTGCCGCCACGACTTCACAGCCAGGACCTATCCCTTGCATCTCGCCAACCGGCATCAGCATGACATAACCTTCGCGGAAGCCCACGACTTCAGCCGGTACCGGCGGGACGTTCGGGAATCGCGAATGAACATAGCAAAGTTCGCCCACACTGACTGTCGGCCCCTGTGCCTCAATGACCAATCCGATGACCTGCGTGACTTTGCCCGTCAGCTTCATTGAAGGACAAGCTGCAACAGCATCTGTAAACTTCCCGATATTCAGTTGGAATCCCTTGCTATCCCTCACATCAGTCATAACATTACATCCCGTACCGCCTGTTTCAGCAATTCCATACGCGTCGCGAGGCGCGCATCGACACTGCCGTTTGGCGTCTCAATCAAGCAATCGCCTGCCTTGAGGCTTTCATCCGATTTAACCGTAAGTATAGCATCACCATATGTCAATATCGTACGGAACTCATCCCGCGCCATAAGCACCAAATCGTAACTGTCCGGTGGTACATGCACGATAAGCTCCTTTTGATTCTTGACCTTGAGAATCGCATCCTTGACCAGTGGCAATACCATCTGTGGCACATCGATGAAATGCTGCGGCAGTATTTTTTCAACCACGCTCATGGCAATCGTCACAACATCATGCTCAGCTTGCTGGACATAATCCTGCGAAGCTGCTTTAGCATCAGCCAGCGTCTTTTCCGCTTTTGCATTTGCCTGACGGATAATATCCGCCAGCTCCTCGCGAACCTTCTGCTCGCCATCAGCATGACCGGCATCATAGCCCTCACGCCGGCCTTCCTGCTGCGCCTTTTCCTTTAGCTCAGCGATTTCCTGCTGTGCCTCAGCGATGAGCCGTTCCTGCTCCGCCTGCGCTTCTTGCTTGATTATCTCTGCATTTACTTTGGCATCCTTGAGCATCTCCGATGCCCGCTGCTCCTTGGCAGCAATTTCTGCCATCATATGGGCAAGCGCCTCATCATCCATCGCTACATCTGCCGCAGCCTCTGTTTTAGGCGGCTCCGGCGTATCGATATAATGAGGGTTGTCTTTCCATACAGCGGCTTTGATAACCCTAGACAATCATCTCGTCTCCCTGTCCACGCGAAACAACAATCTCGCCCTTGTCCTCCAGTGTGCGGATGACATTGACGACCTTCTGCTGTGCCTCTTCGACATCGCGGATCTTGACCGGTCCCATGAACTCGATCTCTTCACGCAGCATATCGGCAGCACGTTTGGACATATTCCTGTATACCTTGTCGGCAACCTCCTGTGGCGTAGCCTTGAGGGCCAGCGACAGGTCTTTCGTATCCACCTCGCGCAGAACCATCTGCAGCGAGCGGTCGTCCAGCTGGACGATATCCTCGAATACGAACATGAGGCGTTTGATCTCCTCGGCCAGTTCCGGATTGTCCACTTCGAGTGTCTCGATGATGGATTTCTCGGTCGTGCGGTCGACGCGGTTGAGTACCTCGACGATGGCCTTGACGCCACCAGCCGTAGTGAAGTCCTGCGTGACCAGTGCCGACAGCTTGCGTTCGAGGACGCGCTCGACCTCGCGGATGATATCCGGCGAAGTGCGGTCCATCTGCGCGATACGCTTGGCAACATCGGCCTGTGCTTCCGGCGACAGCGATCCCAGGACGGTCGCTGCCTGATCGGGATCGAGATAAGCCATGATCAGGGCAATCGTCTGCGGATGCTCGTTCTGGATAAAGTTCATGAGCTGCGACGGATCGGTCTTGCGCAGGAAATCGAACGGACGGACCTGCAGGCTCGTCGTCAGACGGTTGAGAATCTCCATGGCCTTCTCGGAGCCCAGCGCCTTCTCGAGTACATTCTGTGCATACTCGAGACCGCCACTGGAAATGTAGTCCTTGGCCATCGCCATCTGATAGAACTCGCTGATAACAGCCGCCTTCTGCTCCGCACTCACCTGCTTGTGATTGGCGATCTCGAGCGTGATCTTCTCGATTTCCTCATCATCCAGATGCTGGAACAGCTTGGCCGAATACTCTGGTCCCAACGCTATAAACAATATCGCAACTTTTTGCTGATTGGAGAGCTCCGACTCGCTTTCTCCATACATATCAAATGCCATTTATTCATCCTCCGAAAGCCAAGTCTTGATAAGCATAGCCACCTCGGCTGGTTTCTGATCGATGAGCTGCTGCAGCGTCTGCTTCTCGGTGAGCTGGCGCTGTTCTTCTTCGGTAAGCTCTTCTTCGCCCACTTCGCCTGCCTCCACAAGGGCTGCTCGCTCGGCAGCCAAGCGCTGCTTCTCTTCCTCTTCGAGACGTTTCTGTTCTGCAAGAGCTGCCAGTTCCTGCTGTTTCTTCTTGCGGCGCATCATGATGTATGCGGCAATCAGAGCCAGTACCAGCAGTACAGCTGCAATCTGCATGTAGAAGATGCGGTCTTCTCTGTCCTTGGCAGCCTGCTCCTCAGCAGCACGGCGATCTCTGAGCTCCGTGCTGAACGGCAACGGTTCGACCGAGATCGTATCGCCACGATCCTGGTTGATGCCGGCAGCACTGCTGACGGTACGCATGATGCTGTCCTGCTGGGTCGCATTGACATCCTCATTGACGAGGACTGCGACGTTCAGGCGGCGGATAGAGCCCGGCGCAGCTACGACCTTGGATTTCTCCTCGTTGATCTCGTAGTTCTTCGTCGACTCTTTTTTCTCATAATCTGCATTGGCATTGCCATTCTGAGCGACATAGCCTGGTACGTTCGACTGTACGCCAGCCGCACCGCCCGGCTGCGTCGACGTACCGCTGTACGTCTCGCTGAGATCCTGCTGGCTGCGGATGATGCCGGCATCATCGACCACCGGCGTGAACGTCTGCTTGTCCGTCGTGCGGTCATCGAAATCCAGCTCAACACTCACGCGGGCAAACGCACGGCCCTCACCCAGGGACTGATCCAGCAAGGACTGGATGTTCTTCTGGATATTGTCCTGGACCTTCTTGGTCATGTCGAGCTGCGTCATCGTCTTGGCACCGACGCTGTTCTCTTCGTTCTCATCCGGATCATTGAGAATCTTGCCCGTATCATCGATGATCGTGATATTCTCCGGCTTGAGGCCCTGGACACTGTTAGCAGCTAGGTTCACGATGCCTTTGATCTCTTTCTTGCTCAATTCGACATGCGGCTTCAGATGCAGCATAATCGAAGCCGTCGCCGGCTTCTCATTCTTCTTATAAAGGCTATCCTCTGGCAATACGATATGCACGCGTGCCTTCTCGACGGCTTCGATCTGCTCAATCGTGCGCGTCAGCTCGCCCTGCAGCGCCTGCAGATAGTTCACCTTGTTCTGGAACTCCGTGACGCCCAGCTTGCTGTCATCGAAAATCTCGAAGCCCTTGTTGCCACGCGGCAGTCCCTGCGAGGAAAGTTCCAGGCGAACACCGTGCACATTCTTCGAGGGGACGAGGATCGTCGTTCCCTGCTTGTTCTCCTGCACCTCATATTCAATCTTTGCTTCTTTCAGTTTTGCCGCTACTTCGCCGGCATCCTTCGTCTCCATGTTGGTGAACAGAGGAACCATATCCGGCTTATTGCCGTACCAGGCACTGACCCCGATAATAGCAACGAGAATAGCCAAAGCGGACCCCAGCATAATATACCGCTGGCGTTTACTGAACCTGGCCCACAGGTTCTCGTACCGCTCTTTCCAATCTCCCATGATCTCAATCCCTTCAAGTCAAGTTTATATTACGAATATACTGCATGGTCATACCTGCATGCGCATGATTTCCTGATAAGCGGAAACCGCACGGTTGCGCAGCTGAAGGGTAAGCTGCAAGGCGAGGTCAGCCTTCTGGCTGGCAATGACTACCTGTGCAACATCATCGATCTGGCCTGCCGCCAGCAGCGCATTTTCTCGGTCAGACTCCAGCTGAAGCTCATTTGTCTTCTTCAAAGCATCTGTCAGATATTCGCCAAAGCCTTTCACTTCTTTCTGGGGCTGGGTTTCACCTAAATGGCTCTCCGCATGCATGGGCACCGGAGTCATCTGTAATGCTGCTATCTCCATATCTTTACCCTTTCAATCATCTGAAACTCATCTTCACGGTCACGTTATTTGCCCATATCCAGCGCCTTGGTCACCATGGACTTGGCAGCGTTGATGGTCGTCGTATTCGCTTCGTAGGCACGCGATGCCGTGATCATATCCACCATCTCGGCGACAATGTTGACATTCGGTCGCTCCACATAGCCCTGTGCATTGGCATCCGGATGTCCCGGGTCATAGACCAGCGGCCCTTGCGTATCATCCGCTTCGATGCCGATGGCACGCACGCCGTCACCAGCCTCCAGCTTGTTGACCGATCTCTGCAGGAAGCTCGAAAAACTGTTGCCGCCCTTCACTCTAGGCTCAAAGACTACATAACGGCGGTGATATGCACCGCCTTCCTGAGTCCGTGTTGTATTTGCATTGGCAATATTGTTGGAAATGACGTCCATGCGCAGCCGTTCAGCCGTGAGGCCTGAAGCTGCCGCATCAATTCCTAGAAACATGCTCATGATCTATCTCCTCTGTATCCCAATCCTTCATCAGCTCTGGCCACTCGTGATGACGCCCTTCATCCTGTTGATGAAGCTGCCCAGCTCCGTGGTCATCGCGTTGTAGTAGAGCTGGTTCTTCGCCAGTCCTGCCATCTCGATATCGATATCCACATTGTTGTTATCAACACGCATCGTCGTCGTCCCATCTTCCTCGATGACAGCGTGTACCTTACCCGGCAACGCCATCGGCAAATGGCGGTCATGCGTCCTTACCATGTCCAGTCTGCGGCCATCATTGTCCAGATGCAGTTCCTTTGCCAGCAGATCCTCAAAGTTCACCGCACTGCGCTTGAAGTTCGGCGTATTCACATTGGCAATGTTGTTGCTGATGACCTCATGGCGCATCGTCGCGGCTGCCAAGCCCCTGCCCAAGTAGTCGAAGTTCGACGAGTTCATGATTTGTTCCAGCATCTCCGGAATCACATCCTTTCTTGCACGTTTGCCCTGCGGCTATAGTTATCTTTTATTTATTTTCTACATAATACCCGCAATTCCTTTCAAGTTTATCATTTTTTTCTTTTTTTTAGAAGATGCCCTGTATATTTTTTTTTGCGGGAATGAAAAAAGCTGGCACGAAATGGTGCCAGCTATAAGAAGCAAAAGCTCAATCCTTCAGTTTTCGCACGCCATCCAGCAGGTATTCGTTCAACACCTTGATGTACGTTCCCTTCATGCCCAGCGATCTCGACTCGATGACGCCTGCCGATTCAAACTTGCGCAGTGCATTGACGATGACCGAGCGCGTGATCTTGACTTCATCGGCGATCTTCGAAGCGACGAGCAGCCCTTCCGTATCCTGCAGAGCGGAAAGGATAGCAAATGCCGCCTTGCGTTCAGAGAAGGACAGCGTTTCCAGTGCGATCTGCACCGTTGCCTTCTTGCGGGCTTCGATCTCGATCTTCTCCGCATGGTCGCGCAGCATTTCCATGCCGACAACCGTAGCGCCATACTCGCAGAGCAGCAGATCATCATCGGTGAACTCTTCGTCATACTTGGCCACGATCAGCGTACCAATGCGCTCGCCGACGCCATAGATGGGAACGATTGTCGTGTTCTTGCCGTTGAACATGCATTTCGTATTCTCTTCATAGGCGCACATGCCGGATTTGGAACGCAGGTTGGCATTCGTCTCATCCATGCGCATGAGCCAGTTCACATAGTGTTTCGGGAATTCGCCCTGATTGATGACCTTATCGACCATGAGGTCACACTCGAAATCATCAATGAAAGCATACCCGAAAATCTTGCCCTTGCGATTCGTGATGTAGACATTAGCCCCCAGGACATTGCTGAGCACGCGGGAAATGCCATCGTATTCGACGTTTTCCGAACGCTGCAGCAGACGATTGATTTTTCTGGTTTTTTCAAGTAATGATGCCATTTAAGCTTACTCCTTTTTTCAAATATTCCGATATTCTCTCTGGGCCATAAATCAGCCTGATTATAACTATAATTATCTTATCACATTTTTCAAAATAATCATAGATGTTGAACAATATTTTTAATTAAATTTTCGAAATATTTGATAGGAGCCGCAAAAATCAGAGAATGAACTGCGACAAATCGCGGTTCACGACGATATCCGAAAGCTGCTTGTCCACATAAGCAGCATCGATGCAGATCTCTTTTTCCTCAAGCTCTGGTGCTGTGAAACTGATTTCCTCCAGCAGCTTTTCCAGCAGGGTATGCAGACGGCGCGCTCCGATATCTTCAGCCTGCTCATTGACATCGCAGGCCAGCTGGGCCAGACGGGCAATAGCATCGGCGCAAAAGGTGATCTTCACACCTTCCGTCGCCAGCAGGGCCTCATACTGCTTGAGCAACGCATTGCGCGGCTCCGTGAGGATCTTCTCGAAATCTTCCTTGCGCAGGGATTTGAGTTCCACGCGGATAGGGAAACGTCCCTGCAGCTCCGGGATGAGGTCGGACGGCTTGGCCATATGGAAGGCACCGGCAGCAATGAAGAGCACATGATCCGTCTTGAGCGGGCCGTACTTCGTCATGACCGTCGAGCCCTCGACAATCGGCAGGATATCACGCTGCACTCCCTCGCGGGATACGTCTGCGCCGGAAGAGTTCCCCTTCACAGCCACCTTATCAATCTCATCGAGGAAGACAATACCGCTATGCTCTGCCACCTTGATAGCCTCATCCGCCACGGCATCCATATCGATGAGCTTGCCCGCCTCTTCCTGCGTGAAGATCTTGCGGGCCTGCTCAACCGTCACCTTGCGCTTCTTGTGGCGCTTGGGCATCAGATTGCCGATCATGTCCTGCAGGTTATCGCCCATGCCTTCAAGGCTGGAGCCAGCAAACATACCAACCATCGGTTTGCCCGACTCCTCGACATCGATTTCGATGGTCTCCTGTTCAAGCTCCCCATTTTTGAGCCGTTTGCGTACCCAATCACGGCCAGCCTGATATTTCGGCTCAGGCTGCTCCTCATCCTTCTCTTCGCTATCGGCGCCAAAAAGACGGCCAAGAGGGCTCTGGGCTTTGCGCGGCTCTGGGACAAATACATCCAGGATGCGCTCTTCGGCCAATTCAGCCGCCTTGTCCTGCACCGAATCGAGCCGTTGCTGGCGCACCATGCGCACCGAAGTCTCTGCCAGATCGCGCACGATGGATTCGACATCACGGCCGACATAACCGACCTCGGTGAATTTCGTCGCTTCCACCTTGATGAAGGGCGCGTTGACCAATTTAGCCAGGCGGCGGGCAATCTCTGTCTTGCCGACGCCCGTGGAGCCGATCATCAGGATATTCTTTGGAATGACTTCTTCCTGCATGTCACCGGCCAGCTGGCGGCTGCGCCAGCGGTTGCGCAGGGCAATCGCTACCGACCGCTTCGCCTCATCCTGCCCGACAATGTATTTGTTGAGCTCCTCGACAATCTGACGCGGAGTCTGTTCATTTACGCCGATTTCCTTCATTAGTCCAGCTCCTCCACCTTGATGTTGTGATTCGTGTAGACACAGATATCTGCAGCGATCGACAGGGCTTCCTTGGCGATATCGCCAGCGCTCATCTCCGTATGCTTGACCATCGCACGGCCAGCTGACAGGGCATAGAAGCCGCCAGAACCGATTGCCGCCACATCACCATCCGGCTCGATGACCTCGCCGTTGCCGGAAAGCATCAGCATCGTATCATGATCCGCTACCAGCAGCAACGCCTCAAGCTTGCGCAGGACTTTGTCCGTGCGCCACTCCTTGGCCAGTTCGACCGCAGCCCGCTGCAGGTTGCCATTATAGGACTCCAGCTTAGCCTCGAATTTCTCAAACAAAGTGAAGGCATCGGCCACAGATCCGGCAAAGCCAGCCAGGATCTTGTTGTGGTAGAGGCGTCGTACCTTACGCGCATTGGCTTTCATTATCGTGTGTTCCCCGAAGGTCACCTGACCGTCGCCAGCAATGGCCGTTCTGCCGTTCTTGCGCACGGCACAGATTGTCGTTGCATGAAATTGTGTCTCCATCGCGTCATTCTCCAATCTTTGCTTTGAAGGATTCAATCGCGGCCAGCGCCCGCTCGGCCAGCCGCTGTTTCTTGAGTTTCTTGTCCTTGATGTATTTGCCGTTCTCATTGCGCATATCGATTTCCGGCAGGATGCCGAAATTGACATTCATCGGCTGGAAATGCTTGGCTTCGCTCGTCGTGATATAGTGGCAGAGCGCACCATGGCAGCTTTCTGCCGGGAATACCAGCGGCGCCTTCCCCATGGCCAGCCGTGCAGCATTGACACCAGCGATGAGCCCCGATGAAGCCGACTCGATATAACCCTCAACGCCCGTCATCTGCCCGGCAAACAGCAGCGTATCCTCTCCGCGCAGCTGCAGGGTTGCCTGCATATGCTGCGGCGAGTTCAGGAACGTATTGCGGTGCATGACGCCATAGCGCAAGAATTCCGCATGCTCAAGTCCGGGGATCATGCCGAACACCCGGCGCTGCTCCGGCCATTTGAGGTGTGTCTGGAAGCCGACGATATTGTAGAGCGTCGCACTGGCATTATCCTGACGCAGTTGGACAACGGCATAGGGACGCACCCCCGTCTCGGGGTGTTCCAAGCCCACCGGCTTCAAAGGCCCATACAGCAGCGTATCCTTGCCCCGGCTCGCCATGACCTCCACCGGCATGCAGCCCTCAAAGAACTTCTCTTTCTCGAAATCCTTGGTCGGTGCTTTCTCAGCATTGACGAGTTCTGTCCAGAACGCCTCATATTCCTCCTTGGTCATCGGGCAGTTGATATAAGCTGCCTCGCCCTTGCCATATCGCGAAGCGCGGTACGCCTTGCTCATATCGACCGAATCGATGCTGACAATCGGCGCTGCTGCATCGTAGAAATACAGCGAATCATTGCCCGTGCGGGCAGCAATGTCCTCCGCGAGCTTACCGGCCGTCAGCGGGCCGCTGGCCACCACGGTGATTGCATCGTCTGCCAACGGGATCGCGTCAAGTTCCTTATGGACGACCGTGATCTGCGGATGCTCCGTGACCTTTTTCGTCACATAGTCGCTGAATCCATGACGGTCAACAGCCAGCGCCCCGCCTGCCGGAACCTTTGTCGCATCGGCAGCTTCCATGATGATCGAGCCCAGCCGGCGCATCTCCTCTTTGAGTACGCCAACCGCATTCTCAAGACCCGCACCGCGCAGCGAGTTACTGCAGACCAGCTCCGCAAAACCGGCAGTCTTATGCGCCGGGGTCGATTTTTCCGGCCGCATCTCATACAGCGTGACCTCAGCGCCGAGCTTTGCCGCCTGCCATGCGGCCTCAGAGCCAGCCAGGCCAGCTCCTACGATAATTACTTTTTTCACGTTTATTTTTCCTCTTCCGCCTCCTGCGCAGCCTTTTCTGCCTCCCGGGCTTTCTTGGCTTCTGCACGCTGGCGCATTTTTTCTAATTCCTTGTTGATGGGATGGTCGATGCGCGTCTTGCAGTCATCGTTGCTGCAGTAGAGCAACGCCCGGCCATTCTTGTAATGGTGTTTGAGCATGAAGGCTCCGCATTCCGGGCATTTCTCCTGCTGCGGCTGATCCCAGGTCGTGTAATCGCACTCCGGATAATTCTTGCAGCCATAGAAATTGCGGCCGCGGCGCGTCTTGCGCTCAACGATGGCCCCACCGCATTTCGGGCACTTGACCCCCGTGTCCACGAGCAATGGTTTCGTATTGCGGCACTCGGGAAAGCCCGGGCAGGCCAGGAACTTGCCAAAGCGCCCCTGCTTGACCACCATCATGCGGCCGCAGAGTTCACACGGCACGTCCGATACCTCGACAGGCAGCTCAACATGTCCGATGGCCTCATCGGCTTTTTCGAGTGTTTCTTCAAACGGATCATAGAATTCACGCAGCAGGTTGTTCTTCTTGACCTTGCCCTCAGCAATCTCGTCGAGTTCATTTTCCAGATTAGCCGTGAACTTGACATCAACGATATTCTTGAAATATTCCTCGAGCATATCGACAACGACAAAGCCGAGTTCCGTCGGCTGGAAATGCTTGTCGATGCGCTGCACATAGCCACGCGCCTGGATGGTCTCGATGATTGGCGCATAGGTGCTCGGACGGCCGATTTCCTTCTCTTCCAAGGTCTTGACCAGCGAAGCATCATTATAGCGCGGTGGTGGCTCGGTAAAGTGCTGCTGCGGCAGCGTCTTGGCCGGCGTGAGCATATCGCCCTCTGCCAGTTCCGGCAGGACGACATCCTTCTCCTTCTTCGTCGTATCAGCACCGGCATAGACAGCCGTGAAGCCGGCGAACTTGAGCTTCGAGCCGGCAGCGCGCACTGTGTATCGCTCGCCAGCCTTGATGGTGATGCTCATCGTATCGTAGACAGCTGGCGTCATCTGGCTGGCCGTGAAGCGCTGCCAGATCAGCGTATAGAGCTTCAGCTGATCCTTGTTCAGGAATTTCTCGAGCGCTTCCGGTGTCAGGTTGACATCCGTCGGCCGGATAGCCTCATGGGCGTCCTGCGCCTTCTTGCCAGCCGCATAGACATTAGGCTTGGCCGGAATATAGTCTGCGCCGAACTGCTCGCTGATATACGTACGGGCCTCATCCTGGGCCAAATCCGACAGGCGCGTGGAGTCCGTACGCATATACGTGATAAGACCCGTTGCGCCATGACGGCCCAGCTCGATGCCTTCATAGAGCTGCTGGGCCAGCATCATCGTCTTGCGCGAAGTGAAGCCCAGCTTGCGGGCTGCATCCTGCTGCAGGGAACTCGTCGTGAACGGTGCCGCAGGCTTGCGGCGGCGCTCGCTTTTCTTGACGGTCTCTACCTTGAGTTCCTGCTTGCCAAAGTCATCCAGCAGCGCCTTGGTCTCCTGCTCATTGTGCAGGTCCAGTTTCTCGCCATCGGCATGGGTGAGTTCCGCATCGAACATGGCAGACTTATCCTTGCGCAGCTTGAGGCCTACCGTCCAGTACTCCACCGAATCGAAGGCCTGGATCTCCTTCTCGCGGTCGCAGATCAGCTTGACCGTGACCGACTGCACGCGTCCAGCGGAAAGACCCTTGCGCACCTTGCGCCACAACAGCGGTGACAGCTTGTAGCCGACAATGCGGTCGAGCATGCGGCGCGCCTGCTGAGCATCGACCTGATCGATATTGATAGCCCGCGGATGCTTGACAGCATCCTGGATCGCTGGCTTGGTGATCTCATTGAACACGATGCGGCAGTCTTCCTCAGGATTGAGCCCCAGGATATACGACAGATGCCAGGCAATCGCCTCGCCCTCGCGATCCGGGTCACTTGCGAGATAGACTTTATCCGCATTCTTGGCATCTTTTTTGAGCGCCTTGATGAGGTCGCCCTTGCCACGGATGTTGATGTATTTAGGCTCGAACTCGTTATCTACGTCGATGCCGAACTGGCTCTTCGGCAGATCGCGCAGATGTCCCATTGACGCGCGAACCATGTATTTGCGTCCCAGATATTTCTCAATAGTTTTCGCTTTGGCCGGCGACTCTACAATGACCAAGGTTTTCTTTACCTTGGTCTTCGCCTTTGCTTTCGTTTTGGTTTTCGTTGCTGCTGCAGCCAAACCTTCACTCCCTCTCAGCACGCCGGTAAGCGTGCAGCTCATTCTCTATGACAAGGCCTTTAAGCTCCATCTGCAGAAGGATAAAGGCCAGATTCGACATTTCGCCATCCGGCAGGCTCTGGATGATCTCATCCAAGGACAACGGCCGCTCAAAAGAAAGTACCTGCCATACCTGGCGTTCCGCTGGCGTGAATCGGCGAACTTTCCTTGGCTTCGGCGGCGCCACCAGGCCGTATTCCTCGAGGATATCGTCCGGACACTGCACAAGCTTTGCCCCCTGCTGGATCAGCTGGTGGCAGCCCTGGCTCGTCGCCGAATAGATGCTGCCAGGGACTGCAAACACGTCGCGCCCCTCATTCAAGGCCAGCTGCGCTGTGATCAGCGACCCCGAGCGGCTGGCAGCCTCTACGACTACCGTCCCACGCGACAGGCCGCTGATGATGCGGTTGCGTGCCGGGAAAAAAGCCGGCAGCGGCTGTGTGCCCGGTCCATACTCAGAAATGACCACGCCGCCAGCTTCCACGATCTGCGCCAAGAGACGCCGGTTTTCTGCCGGGTAGGCCACATCCACGCCGCAGCCCAGCACAGCTGCCGTGCGGCCGCTTTTCAGCGCGCCTTTGTGGGCAGCCGTATCGATGCCACGAGCAGCACCGCTGACTACGGTGATGCCCGCAGAAGCCAGCCGTTCGCCAAGCTCCAGGGCAATGCCCTCGCCATACGGGGTAAAGCGTCTGGCCCCCACCATCGCGATGCGCTCAGCCTGCGGCTGCAGTTCCCCACGATAGAAGAGAACCGGCGGCGGATCGAAGATTTCCTTCAATATATAAGGATATTCCTGCTGGCCGATCGCACACAGTCTCACCCCCGTCCGCTGGCAATCCACTGCCAGCTGCTCCGGAAGGTGTGGCTGCTTGCGGCAGAACAACGCCAGCCGCTGTGCCTGGCCAGAGGTCAACTTTCCCTGCAGGACGAGACTTTCAGCCCCTGCCTGCCATACTGCCCGTGCCGAAGGGAAATGCCCCATCAGCTGCTGGAGCAGGCGGCTGCCTGCTCCCGGCGAGCGGGCCAATGCCGCCAGATAATATCTATCTTCGGATTCCATGCTATCGCCATCCTTAGACCTATACATTTATTCATCTTAGCGAATATTTAAATCGAATGCAACACTTTCCATTACAATTTCAGAAATTTTTACCAACCTGTTATCCTGCGGACATGACAAAAGGCCATCAGCCAAGATATGGCTGATGACCTCAAACGCGCTTCTATCAGTCCTGCACGCGGGTAGTCTCAACTTCGACATAATCGATAGGCCCGGAAATAGGCACAGAGGGTTTGCGGATACGCGCGGTGACCGAATGGAAATGCGGATACTTGGCGAGCAGCTTGTCGCCGATATGTGCAGACAAAGCGCCAAGCATCTGGAAACGCTTATTCTCCGTGACGTCCTTGACAATGTCATAGATAGCAGCAGGATCGACACCATCCTTGACATCATCGGTTTCAGCCATGCGGTCATCCTTCGTCTCAATCTCGATGTCGAGATAGAATTTCTGGCCCTGCTCACGCTCATATTCATAAACGCCATGGAAGCCATAGAACATCATGTTGAGAATTCTTACTTTTGCCATTATGGTCACTCCTCACAAACTGAATCCATCATTTACATCTTATTCCCATCTACAGGTTCTCATTGTTTATGTATTTCGTGGCGCATGACAAAATTCCTGCTTGCGTATGCGAATATTTCAGATTAATTTGTAAACAGCTCGTCCCAAAACGTATAGGCTGCCATCAGAAATATCAGCAGTGCCAAAAAAAGATCGCCCATCCTGCCCTCCTCATTCTTATTAAAAAAATTGGAGAGGCTCTCAGCCTCTCCCAACCATACTGGTCATTTTACATCACCCGGCGTGCGCCGATGTAGCAGGAGCCCCAATAGGAGCTGTCAAGCGATGCTACGCTGACGCCGCGGCTCGACGATGCATTGATGAACTGACGGTCACCAAGATAGATGCCGACATGAGACGCACCTGCATCATACGTCGAGAAGAATACCAGGTCACCTGGCATGAGCTCACCGGAGGAAACCGGCGTGCCGCATTCATACTGGACATCTGCCGTGCGCGGCAGGGAGACGCCAGCATGAGCGAAGACATACTGCACGTAGCCGGAGCAGTCAAAGCCGTTCGGCGTCGTGCCACCGAATACATACGGTACACCAAGGTACTGCATGGACTCGGAAAGGATCGTGCGGTTGATGTAGTTGGCAGCATGTTTCACAGCCGGCATCGCTTTGCCGAGCAGCGCCACGTAAGTCGAGGAACCTACCTGCCCATCTGCATTCATACCGTGCGAAGACTGGAATGCCTTCACTGCCTCAGCCGTGGCCGGACCGAAGTCGCCATCAGCCGAAACGTCGTAGCCGAGACGGACTAATTGTCCTTGTATCTCTGCTACCTCGGTGCCCTGATCGCCTACACGGAATGCCGAAGCACCGCATACGGAAAACCAGCACATAAGGATCATGGATAGCGCAAACACGCGCATTGCTTTACTCAAAAAGCCACTCCTCTCTCTATTCGCCTACGAGGTTAGCTGCCGGGCTCGGGTAGAGAAGACCACCCGCGTCAATTTCACGCTTGCCGTGAGCCTGACGTTCGCCCCAAGAAATTGGTTCCCCCGCTCCTGGGTTGGATTCGGCTTGTTCCATCCTTTATAGAACCCAATGTATATAATACGACAAAAGCCGTCGTATTCCTGCTATTTTTTAAATATTCTCTTATTTAGTCTTAATGCGGCTTATTCTTTCATCTTCTTTTCAGAAAACATCCAGACATGAAAATTGGCTGCCATCACTGACAGCCACAATATTCATTTCACGTTGCTATAAGCAATCAATAAGCCGAGTTTTGTTCCGCTTGCGCGGTGACAATCATTTATCTAGGCACGGCAGTTGCCTGCCGGCTCAAGCGACTCAACCCGGAAGGTTCCGCGGGCCGCATCATCCCTTCCCTATTTGGTCTTGCTCCGTGTGGGGTTTACCCAAGCCAGCCAGTCACCTGACTGCTGGTGCGCTCTTACCGCACCTTTCCACCCTTACCTGACAAGCAGGCGGTCTAAATCTCTATGGCACTTTCCCTAAGGTCACCCTCGCTGGACGTTATCCAGCACACTGCCCTGTGGAGCCCGGACTTTCCTCATCTGGCGTCAAGCGCCAGCCGCGATTGTCTTGACAACTTATATCAACGTACGTGATTATAGCACAATTAGCACGTCTTTGTCAAATCAGGTACTAAAGCCAGTATTTCCCCGTATTTTATACAGCTTTTAATGCTTTTATAATATTTTTTGGACATTTGCCCTTTTCTTATTTCCTATTTTTTTTTATAATTGGTTTATAGGTTTCAAATTTTCAAAAATCCGCTTTAGGAAAGAAGGAGTACATCATGGCTACACCACATATTGGCGCCGAAAAGGGCGATATCGCTGAGCGCATCCTGCTGCCAGGCGACCCGCTGCGAGCTAAATTCATCGCCGAGAATTTCCTCGACAATCCGAAACAGTACACGTCCGTCCGCAATATCCTGGGCTATACGGGTACGTACAAGGGCGTTCCTGTCTCCGTACAGGGCACGGGCATGGGCATTCCGTCCATCTCCATCTACGTCCATGAGCTCATCCATTCGTTCGGCTGCAAGAAACTGTTCCGCGTCGGTACCTGCGGTGGCATGCATCCGGACGTCAAGCTCCGCGACGTGCTGATTGCCCAGGGCGCCAGCACGGATTCATCCATCATCAAGAACATCTTCGGCGGTTCGATCAACTACGCACCGCTGGCTGATTTCGAGCTGCTGGAGAAGGCAGTAGCCAACACGCGTAAACTCGGTCTGCACGCCAAAGTCGGCAACATCATCTCCGTCGACCGCTTCTACGATGACGAGATTGATAACGACAAGCTCCGCAAATACGGCATCCTTGCCGTCGAGATGGAGGCAGCTGCTCTCTACACGCTTGCAGCTGAGGCCCATGTCCAGGCACTGGCTCTGTTCACGGTCAGCGATCACCTGCTGACGGGTGAGGCCTGCACGGCAGAGGAGCGCCAGACGACCTTCAACGATATGATCAAGATTGCCCTCGAAACTGCAATCGAGGACTGATCTCTGGCCCGCATCCTATTATTTTCCAGTTCAAATCTCATACACACTGTGGCTGCTGCCTGGGTGAAGAATCACACAGGCGGCAGCCACTTTTTGTCTCTCGTTCCCTCCTATGCAGGATTCCCAGCTATTCTCCTTTCAGCAGGGAAACCGCTCCCTCTCAGCGATACGCAGTAGAGATACCCAAGACTTGACAAACGAGATATAGGAGGACCACTTATATTGGTAAATACGGAAATGCAGAACGCAGACCACTTCAACTGCCTGAGCGAGGAAATGTGCACAGAACGCATCGCCGCGCTGGACGAGGCCTATGCCAGCGAATGCGTCGGCATTGTCTTGAAGGCTCAGGCCTCGATCGCCAGAAACCATGAACCACCTGCACATACTGAAAAGGACTGCGGCACGCATCACCTGTCGTGCCGCAGTCCTTGTTTTGTTTTATCCGCTTCACGCCTCGTTAAGGAAAGCCGTGTAGGCCTTGCGGGCCTCGTAGACATCTACTTTGCTCGTGACTTCCCAGGGTGCGTGCATGCTCATGACCCCGACACCACTGTCTATGACCTGCATGCCATAGAGGCTCATGATGTAGGCGATCGTGCCGCCACCGCCCAGATCCACCTTGCCGAGCTCAGCGAGCTGGTAGTGGACGTTGTTGCCATCCATGATGCGGCGCAGCTCCGCCAGGTATTCTGCATTGGCATCGTTCGAACCCGACTTGCCACGCGCCCCCGTGAACTTGTTGAACACCATGCCGCGGCCCAGATAGGAGACATTCTTCTTATCGTAGGCACTCGCATAAAGCGCATCATAAGCACTCGACACATCCGAGGACAGCATCTTGCAGTTTGCCAGCGTGCGGCGCAGGGTAAGATCCGTGTAGGCACCACAGGCATTCAGCAGCTCCGCTACGGCGTTCTCGAAGAAATGCGACTGCATGCCCGTCGCACCGACACTGCCGATCTCTTCCTTGTCGACCAGCAAGCAGCAGGCCGTGCGTTTCATATGTCCGGTCGCCAGCATAGCCACCAGCGAAGTATATGAGCAGACGCGGTCATCCTGCCCATAGGCCAGGATCATGCTGCGGTCAAAGCCGAGTTCGCGCGCCTTGCCAGCTGGCACAAGAGCAAGCTCTGCCGACTGGAAATCTTCCGCATCGATATCGTATTTGTCTTTGATGAGTTTCAGCACGCCGTCCTTGACCGATTCCTTGTCGTCCTTCTTGAGCGGATGATTGCCGACCAGGATGTCGAGATTCTCGCCCTCGATGACCTTGGCCGCATTCTTCTTCAGCTGTTCCTGGGACAGATGGATCAGCAGGTCCGTGACACAGAATACCGGATCTGCCTCATCCTCACCAATGCAGATATCGATGATACGGCCATCCTTCTTGGCGACAACGCCATGCAGTGCGAGCGGCAGGGTAACCCACTGGTACTTCTTGATACCACCGTAATAATGCGTATCAAGATAAGCCAGGCCGCCATCCTCATAGAGCGGGTTCTGCTTGACATCGAGCCGGCAAGTATCGATATGGGCCCCAAGGATATTCATGCCCTGCTCGAGAGGCTCGTCACCGATATTGAACAGCACAACAGCCTTCTTCATATTGACCGCATAGACCTTGTCGCCAGCGGCGAGCGTCCCGCCATTCTTGACGACCTCATAGAGGTCGCGGTATCCTGCTGCCTCAGCCTGCCGTACAGCCTCAGTCACACTTTCGCGCTCCGTCTTGCAGTTCGACAGGAACTCGCGATACCCTCGGTTGAGCGCCTCGAGCTCCTGCTTTTCTTCTTCACTGTACTGATTCCAGATTGACGTCTTTTCTTCTGCCATCTATATCCTTCTTTCTCGTCAGAAAAACTCCTCAATGATATCCACAAAGTCCTGCCGCGTCTCCGCCTTGTTGAAGCGGTCGCGCAGAATCGCCCCGTGCTTTATCCCGCGCGTATACCAGGTCGCATGCTTGCGCATCTCGCGCGGGCCAACGTAGTCACCCTTGTATTTGAGCAGCAGATCCAGATGCCGGAGGATTACCTCTGCACGCTCCTGCATCGTCGGACCTGGCAGCTCCTCGCCAGTCTGCAGATAATGCGTGAGCTGCCGGAAGATCCACGGATTGCCCTGTGCCGCCCGGCCGATCATCACGCCATCAGCCCCAGTCACCGCCAGTATCTTCTTGAGGTCGGCACAGCTGCGCACGTCACCATTGGCAATGACCGGCACATTTACCATCTGCTTGACGGCCGCGATGATCTCCCAATCCGCATTGTCCCGGTAGAATTGCTCGCGCGTGCGGCCATGGACAGCAATCGCATCGACACCAGCCTCCTCGGCCAGCTTGGCGATCTCCAGCACGTTGACATTGTCGTCATCCCAGCCTTTACGCATCTTGACCGTGAATGGCATCTTGACCGCCTTGCGGATGGCCGACAGGATCGCAAAAGCCTTGGTCGGCTCGCGCATAAGTGCCGAGCCCTCGCCATTCTTGACGATCTTTGGTGCCGGGCACCCCATGTTGAAATCCAGGATATCCGCCGTGCCGAGGTCTTCGACATACTTGGCCGCCTCAGCCGCCATCTCCGGCGTATTGGCAAAGATCTGCATGGCAATCGGGCGCTCGCCGCTCTCTGTCTTCAGCATCTCGAGGGTGCGCTCGTTGCGGAAGTGGATGCCCTGACTGCTGACCATCTCCGCATAGCAGAGCGGACAGCCCATATCATGCGCGATGATACGGTAAGCCGTATCGGTCACACCTGCCATCGGTGCCAGGAATACCGGCTGCTCGAAATGGAAATTGCCGATATCCATGCTCATGCTTCGTTCTCCTTCTTGAGGCGCTCAGGATTATGCCCCTCGCGGCGGTCAGCATTGCGTTCGTAGAGTGCCTGCAAGCCCGTCAGGGTCAGGAAGTGATCGACCTTATCGATCGTCGCCGATTCCTTGGCGATCATGCGCGCCAGACCGCCCGTAGCGATAACCTTCATGTCCTTGCCATATTCCGTCTTGATGCGCCGCACGATCTCGTCGATCTGGCCGACATAGCCAAAGATGATGCCGGCCTGCATCCCCTGGATCGTATTGCGGCAGATGATCTGCTTCGGAGGGACGAGCTCGATGCGCGGCAGCTGTGCAGCGCTCTGGAACAGCGCATCGGCACTCGTGCCGATGCCCGGTGCAATGACGCCGCCGAGGAAATCGCCGGTATCGCCGACCACATCAAAGGTCGTCGCAGTGCCGATATCGATGACAATGAGCGGGCCGCCATACTGCTCATAAGCACCGACGACATTGACGATACGGTCAGCACCGATGGAGCGCGGATTCTCATAATGCAGCTTGATGCCCGTCTTGATGCCCGGGCCGACCACCAGCGGCCGGATGTGGAAATAACGCTCGCACATCTTGACCATCGGCACGACCAGTGGCGGCACGACCGACGAAATGATGATGGCATGGATATCCGTCATGCGGATGCCCTGATAGCGGAACAGGTCATTCATCAGCATACCGTATTCGTCGCCGGTCTTCTGCCGGTCCGTCGAGATACGCCAATGCTTGATGAGTTTCTTCCCCTCATACGTTCCCATAACGATGTTGCTGTTGCCAATATCGAATACTAATAACAAAGGATACTCCTCCTGAATCTCTTACTTCTTGGGCCGGATGGACACGTCGCCAGCCAGTACGCGGTGACGTCCATCCGCTGCGTCGACAAGCAGGGCACCATCTTCATCGATGTCTGCCGCTATGCCGGTATATTCTTCGCCATCACGCACACCGATGACACGCACTTCCTGCCTCAGCGTGATCGTATACTTGCGCCAGGCGGCCAGCACCAGTGCAAAGCCCTGGGTTGCCACTTCAGCATAAAGCGCATCCAGCGCTTCGAGTACAGCCTGGAAGAACTTCACCCGCGGCACAGGCTTGCCGCCATTCACTGCCTGCAGGGAGGTAGCCGTCTTGCGTATCTCAGCAGGAAACTCCTGCGGCAGGATGTTGACGTTGATGCCGATACCGATGACGATGTGATTGATGCGGTCCATTTCGGCACTCATCTCCGTCAGGATGCCGACGAGCTTGCGGTTCTCATAGAGCAGGTCATTGGGCCATTTGATTCCAGCCGGCAGGCCGAACCGCTCCATGGCCTTGGCCACTGCCACCGCCGCCAGCAGCGTGCACTTCGGTGCCTCCTGTGGCATGAACGGCGGACGCAGGATGACGGAAAACCAGATCCCCTTGCCAGCTGGCGAAAAGAATCTGCGCTCCAAGCGTCCCTTGCCCCCGGTCTGCTGCTCGGCCACGACGATGGTGCCATCTGCTGCGCCAGCCGCCGCCAGGCGTTTGGCCACGTTGTTGGTCGAATCGAGGACCTCCTCGAAGTGAATTTCCCGCCCCACGCACTGCGTCTGCAAACCGTGCCGGATCTCATTCGGCAGCAGCCGGTCCGGCGCTTCGCGCAGCGAATAGCCGCTGCGCGAATGGCTGACGATATCGTAGCCGTTCTCGCGCAGCTCCCGGATGTGTTTCCAGATTGCCGTCCGCGAAACGCCGAGCCGGCTCGCCATCTCTTCGCCTGATATATATCCATCACCTGCACTGCGCAGGATCTCGAGTATCTTAGTCCGCAATGGCATTTCCTCCTTTGCCCATTCACACCTGTCCATTATACAACGAATCCAGCCATTAAAAAAGACCTGCCCTCAAAGCAGGGTAGGTCTTTTTTCCGCTTGCTCAGCGATCATAATGGGTAACGTTGAATTTCGGTTCCGCTTTCTCTTCTTTCTCTGCGCCCGTCTTCTCCTCCGTCACCGTTTCTTTTGCTTCCTCGTCTTCCTTTTTGGCAGCCGTTGATGTATCCGCATCATCCTGCTGCTCGATCTTCCCAACAGGTGCTGGATCAAAGAACGACCAATCGTCCTTCTTTTCTTCAAAATCCAAGGAATCCGTTTTCTTCTCATCCTCATCAGACAGCTTGCCGTTCGTCAGCAGCTCTTCGAGCTGTTTGGCCGTCAGCGTCTCACGTTCCATGAGTGCCTGGGCAATGAGCTCAAGCTTGTCCCGGTTCTCCGTGATGAGCTTGCGGCAGGCTTCATAAGCCTCTTCCAGATACTTGCGGACTTCCTTATCGATCTCGCCGGCAACCTCTTCCGAGTAGTTGCGTTCATGATTGAAGTCGCGTCCCAGGAATACCTGATGGTTCTGGGCTTCGCCATAAGCCACCGGGCCGAGCACATCGCTCATGCCGTACTGCATGACCATGCCGCGTACCATGCGCGTCGCCTGCTGGATATCCTGGGAAGCACCCGTGCTGATTTCCTTGAGCACGATCTCTTCAGCTACACGTCCGCCCATGGCGACCTTGAGACGATCCAGGAGCTCTGACTTCGTCGCATAGTTGCGGTCTTCCTTCGGCAGCATCAGCGTATAGCCGCCGGCGCGGCCGCGTGGGATAATCGTGACCTTATGGACCGGATCGGCATGTTTGAGGAGCATCCCCACAAGAGTATGGCCGCCCTCATGATAAGCCGTCAGACGTTTTTCCTCATCATTCATGATATGAGACTTACGTTCCGGACCAGCCATGACACGCTCGATAGCTTCTTCGAGTTCACCCATGAAAATCTTTGTTTTGTCGCGGCGTGCTGCCAAAAGTGCTGCCTCGTTGACAAGATTGCTGAGATCCGCACCCGTGAAGCCCGGCGTACGGCGTGCAAGGATATCCAAATCGACAGCATCATCAAGCGGCTTGCCCTTCGTATGTACCTTGAGGATAGCCAAGCGGCCACGGACATCCGGACGATCGACGACGACCTGACGGTCAAAGCGGCCCGGACGCTGCAGCGCCGGATCAAGGATATCCGGACGGTTGGTCGCAGCAATGATGATGATGCCCTCATTGGCAGCAAAGCCATCCATCTCGACGAGCAACTGGTTGAGGGTCTGCTCGCGTTCGTCGTGTCCACCGCCGACGCCAGCGCCACGCTGGCGGCCTACGGCGTCGATCTCATCGATGAAGACGATGCAAGGCGCGTTCTTCTTGGCCTGGTCGAACAGATCGCGGACACGCGAAGCACCGACACCGACAAACATCTCTACGAAATCCGAACCGGAAATCGAGAAGAACGGCACACCAGCCTCACCAGCGACCGCACGGGCCAGAAGGGTCTTACCAGTTCCCGGGGGGCCTGAAAGCAGCACACCTTTCGGGATGCGGGCCCCGAGATCGTTGTATTTCTTCGGATGCTTGAGGAACTCGACGACTTCTTCGAGCTCCTGCTTGGCTTCATCAGCACCAGCAACGTCCTTGAAATTGACCTTGATCTTATCCGCACCGCTCATGCGCGCACGGCTCTTGCCGAACGACATGACGCGGCCGCCGCCGCCCTGTGTCTGCTGCATGATGAAGAACCACACGCCGACAAGCAGCAGGATCGGCAGGACCGAAGAGAACATCGTCGACCACCAGGGCGGTTCCGGCGGGTTCTCCGCCGCGATGTCAACGTTCTTGCTGCTCAATTTCTGGTAGAGCTGCGGGTCATTGTTCGGGGCATCCGGTGTAATGGTCGTAAACTCCGTACCATCGGTCAGCTTACCGCGAATCGTGTTCTGGATGATCACGACTCTGGCCACTTCACCATTATCCACCTGCTGCAGGAATTTGGTGTACTCCACCTCCTGCTTCGTCGTGTTCTTTGTTGAGAAATAATCGATGATCGATATGGCGACCAGGATAATCAACAGGTAGAACCCTACATTGCGTAGAAACTTATTCAATCCATTGCCCTCCCTTTCGGGGGCCTTTCAAAGGCTCCTCCGGTCTTTTTCTTTTACTGGCTCAGGCGTAAATCTCCGGCTTCAGGACACCGATATACGGCAGGTTGCGGTATACCTCGGCATAATCCAGGCCATAGCCGACCAGGAACTCATCCGGTACTACAAAGCCGCAGTAGTCAATATCGACATCCACCGTACGGCGGGACGGCTTGGAGAGCAGCGAGCAGAGCTTGACGCTTTTCGGCTTGCGCTCACGGAAGTACTTCATGAGATAGTTCATGGTCGTACCCGAGTCTATTATATCTTCAATAACGATGAGGTGTTTTCCTTCAATATCGTAGTCAAGATCCTTCAAAATTTTGACCGATCCCGTCGTCGACGTGCCATTGCCATAACTCGAAGCGATCATGAAATCGAAATGGACCGGCAGATCGATCTGACGAACCAGATCCGTGTAGAACGTCACTGCCCCCTTCAAAATACCGACACAGTAGATCTCTTCTTTGACATCCTTATAGTCTTCCGTAATCTGGCGGCCCAGCTCGGCTACTTTTGCCTGGAGCTGTTCCTCCGAATATACTACCTTCTCGATATCATCGTTCATCATGATAAATTTCCTCTCTTCTTTCCAGTCTGAGATATAAAACTCTTCTCTTCAATGGTCTATCGAAAGCCACCGCACAGCGTGCGCTGCGCCGATGGCCTGCCACCCATAATACTTCATGGCCAGCCGCCAGGATCGGCAGCTGGTCGCGTTCCTGCTGGGGGATCTTGTCATCGATCAGCAGTTTTTTCAGCTTTTTGCGGCCGCCAGGCAACTGTATCGCATCGCCAGACTCACGCTGGCGGATGACCAGCGGCTCCGCAAGATCATCAGGCTGCAGGTAGAGCTCCCACGGTGTGGGCGCCGGTGCGATCTCCGCACACCACTCAGCCGTGCAGAGGTAGCTGCCCCATTGTGTGCAGCCAGGTATCTGCAAGTCTGCTGGCGCAGGCGCCGCTGCGGTCTCAGGCCGCTGTGCACAGGTCAGCCAGCCATAGGCCAGCCGGGCCACAAAGCCATGGGGAAGTTCCAGCTGGCTGCTCGTCTGCCCCACTCGCAAAAGCAAGCGCAGCTTCTCCGCCTGCCCAAACCCCAAGTCCTGCCGGCTGCCAGCTGCGGCCTGCCAGAAACGGCGCACCAGGCCGCGCTGCAACGCCAGCGGCAGCTGGCTGAAGCCCTGCTGGTTCAGGGCCAGCGGCTGCTGGCGCACACGCGCGGTATCCTGCCACAGTGCTTCGACCTGCGTCTCGATGTATTCCGTCTCGGCAGCGGCTACCTCTGCCAGCTGGCACAGGGCCCGCGCAAGTTCGGGGTTGTACGCCTGCTTGAGTGCCGGCAGCGTCGCCATCCGCAGGCGGTTGCGCGTGCACTCTGCCTGCTCATTGGTGGCGTCCTCGCATGGCTGCAAGCCCTGCGCCGCACAAAACGCGCGTATCGCCGCCTTCGTCACCCCCAATAACGGACGGATGATCGTGCCCCTCTTGCCACTGCGCGGACGCATCGCCGCCAGTCCCTGGGTTCCCGTGCCGCGCAGGATGCGCATGAGCACAGTCTCTGCCTGGTCATCGGCATGATGCGCCACAGCGATGGCATCAAAGCCTGCCGTCTGCCGCACCTGCTCCAGGAAACGATAGCGCAGTTCACGGGCCGCTGTCTCCAGCGAAAGCCCCTGGGCCGCAGCCTCCTGGGGGACATCAGCCGCAGCCAGCTGCACCGGTATCCCCCGCTGCTGGCAGAAAGCCTGCACAAAATCAGCATCGGCCTTTGATGCCGCCCCGCGGATACCATGCTCGAAATGCGCTGCCACGATCTGCAGGTCATATTTGCGGCGCAGCTGCCACAAGATCACCAGCAGCGCCAGCGAATCAGGGCCGCCCGAGCACGCTGCGACAATGCGGTCCCCACGGTGCAGCAGCCCATGTTCCAAGCAGAATTGCTCGACCTGTTCCAGCACACCTGTCACCTGACCTTCCTCGAATCTGCGGGCAAACGAACAAAAGCACCCTTATGCAGAGTGCTTTGAAACTACGAACTACGATCGTCCCATCAGTCCGAACGGCGGGAACCACGGCCTCCGCGTTTCGAGTCCGTCTTGCGGCGCAAGTCCGTTAGACGCTCATCGCTGTCCTTGAGGAAGCGCGAGAGCTTATCCTCAAAGGATGCCGAGGTATTGTTGAAACGATTATTCGGTTTCCGGAAATCACGCGGCCCGCGTGCAGGACGCGGCGTCCGGAAGGAAGAATTATTCGTGGCGGCATGCTGCTGGGTAGTGGCATGTTCCTCTGGTTTCTTCTCCTGAGTCTGCTTGATGGAAAGACCGATCTTGCCCTTCTCATCAATCGTCAGGACCTTGACTTTTACCTTATCTTTTTCTGCGAGGAAGTCATGAACATCCTTTACATAAACATCTGCGACTTCCGAAATGTGGACGAGACCAGTCTTACCCTCTGGCAATTCGATGAATGCACCAAAGTTCGTGATGCCGCTTACGACACCCTCAACCACACTGCCAACTTCAATGGACAAATTAATTCTTCCCCCTTAAGTATTAAAGAATACACGCTTTATTATACCCTTGCACGCTAAACAGTGTCAAGGAACATAATCATTTGCTGCGCCCGGTCGTATAGGGCAATTCCCCCGCCCGGGTCATCCCGAGTTCTTCCCGGGCAATCTTCTCGATATACCCCAGTTCATTGAGTTTTTCTTTCTCCTGCCGCAGAGCTTCATTCTCCTTCTGCGCGGCGGCCAGCCGGGCCTCTGCTGCGGCCTGGTCCTGGCCTACCTGGCGCAGGTAAAGCTGCTGCGAGATGAGAATCGAGGAAAAATAGACTACACTGCCAACCATCAGGATAAAAAACCAGCTGAACCGGCGTTTTTTCTGTTGTCTTTGGCGCTGCATCACTATCCCCCCTTCAAAAAACATCAATCTCCTTAATGATACCGATATTTATGGACGGATGCAAGCAAAACTGCAATTATTTTTCTGACCACTGGAAATAATCGGTTGATGCTATCCGGCGGAATTTTGATGAACAATGCGGACAATCAAAATGATCTTTGACGTTTTCCATATCCGCACGGCCATCCACGATGCGGACGGCCTGTCCCTCAACGAAATCCATCTTCTGGCCGCAACGCGGGCAGACACATTGATTGTTGACATCCTTCTTGAGGATCATCGGCTCAAGATCGCCAGTACGGCGGACATTGAGCACCTTGGTTTTAGGCTGCTGCGGCAGATCGTGCTCATCGAAGAACCCCGATCCCAGCAGCTCCTGAAAATATATGCCACAGTGATGGCACTCGTATTTCGGCAATATGGCAGACATATCCGCCCGCCCATCGACAATCTGTACGGCCGTGCCATCGACAAACCGAAGATTCCCCTGGCATTTCGGACAGAGATATTGCCCCTTATCATTTTTTGCTAACTGGTAAACGGCCATTTCCATCACCATATCTTTCCCAACCAACATATCGGGTGCTCAGCAGACTATCTATATATATTCCCCATATCGCAGAAAAAAACCTGCCTGGTGATGAATTATTTTTACTGGCCACTGTCCGCCTGGATGAAAGCTGTAATCGCGCAGGCAATCTTCTGCGCAGCTTCAGGCCGCGCACAGGCAAGCGCCCGCTCAGACATCGCTTGCAGGCAGCCCTCGGCAAACAGTTCCTGTACCGCCGGTGCCAGCTTCTCGCCGGGATGGAGCCAGACAGCCGCACCATGACGTGTCGCATAGACGGCGTTTTCAGTCTCCGGTCCGGGGATGGGATCGTGCAGCAGCATCGGCAGCCCGAGCACGAAGGCTTCACTGATGGTCAGTGCCCCTGGCTTGGTGATCAGCAGGTCGGCTGCTCGCATGAGCTCATGGGCCTTATCGGTATATCCCCAGAGCTTCACCAGATGATGCGAGGTGCGGGCAAACGCCCGTACCTCATTGAGCAGCCGTGCATTGCGCCCGGCAATCACCAGCAGTGTCAACTGCTGCGGCAGCTTCTCCAAAGCCTGCAGGGTGGCTTGGATGCCTCCCAGTCCCAGGCCGCCGCCCATCAGCAGCACGGTCGGCTGTTCCAGCGGCAGCGAAAAATGCTGGCGCAGCTCTGCTTTCGGCGGCAGGCTGCGCAGATTGCTGTCCACAGGAATCCCCGTTGCCTGCAGTGTCTCCACCGCAAAGCCACAGGCTGTCATCTCTGCCTGCATCGCCGCCGTCGCCATGAAATACTGATCGACCTGCGGGTACAGCCAGATCTGATGCAGCGAGTAATCCGTCATGACCACAGCCAGCGGCAGCTGGCTATGCTGGCGTCGTTTCCATAGGGATACCGCTCCCTCTGGGAACGGATGCGTGCAGATGATGGCCGTCGGCTCATATCTGCGGATGAGGCGCTTCACAACCGGCTGCATGATAGCGGCAAAGGCACTCTGAACCAGCGAACCGCTCGCCGCCCCGCCAGACACCTTGTAGAATACATCATACAGATTCGGGACAAAGGCCAGCATGACAAGATAGATCTTCTTCATCAGCCAATGGAGCCAGGCCGTATCGCGCGCCATGAAATCCACCGTGGTGAGCACGGCTTCCGGCAGCTGCCGCTGCATCTCCTTGGCCACGGCCTCAGCTGCCTTGATATGGCCTGAGCCGATCGATGCCGTCAGTATGAGTATCCTGTCTGCCTTCATCTTGTTCCTTCTCTCCGTTGAAATCATACCCGCCTATTGTATCACATTTCAGGCAGTCAGGCCACCATCGACCCCCCAGACCGCACCGGTCACGAACGCTGCAGCCGGTGAGGCCAGAAAAGCGATCAGCGCTGCCGCTTCCTCCGGTGTGCCGATGCGCCCCAACGGATAGACCGAGGCCATCTCGCGCAACGCCTGTTCCCGGTCAGGCATCGCTGCCAGCTGCTTTTCTGTCAGCGGCGTCAGGATGTCTCCCGGGGCGATGGCGTTGACGCGCACGCCGAAGCCAGCCAGCTCCAAGGCCAGCGCCCGCGTGAACATGACGACTGCCCCCTTGCTGGCACAGTAAGCCGTGCAATAGTAATTGCCATGGACACCAGCATCCGAAGCCACGTTGACGATATTGCCGTGCATCTTCTTGAGCGCCGGAACCGCCAGCTGACATAGATAATACGTCCCCTTGACGTTGATATCGAGTACCTCTTCGAGCTGTGCTTCACTCACGTCCTCGATGGCACCTTCGCAGTAGACACCAGCGGAATTCACAAGCACATCGAGCTGTCCCCAGCGCTTCAGCACCGTATCCACCGCCAGCTGGCAATCCTCGCGCCGGCTCACATCACAGGGCTGGAAAGATGTCCGCTCCCCTGCCGCCAGCTGAGCCAGTGCCTCCTGGCCGTGCTTCACGGACCGCCCGAGCAGCATCACCTTGGCTCCGGCCTGCAGGAACTCACGGGCAGCGGCCAGTCCGATCCCCGAAGTACCGCCAGATATCATGACCACCTTGTCTGTCATCCGCATATCCATTTCCATCCATCTCCCTTTTGAAAAGGGCCGGGTTCCCGAAGGAACCCGGCCCTGCTTTTATGCTTTTGCTATCCTCAGCCATTTACGGCATCTTTGAGTGCCTTACCAGCCTTGAATACCGGATTCTTCGATGCCGGAATCTCGATATCCTGACCCGTACGCGGGTTGCGGCCTTTGCGGGCAGCGCGCTCTTTCACCTCAAACGTGCCAAAGCCAATCATCTGGACTTTATCCCCAGCCGTCAGCGCGTCTTGAACACTGTCAAACAGAGCATTTACAGCTTTTTCTGCATCTTTCTTCGTCAGACCGGTTTTCTCAGCAACACTAGCTACCAATTCAGTTTTGTTCACAACCGTAGCCTCCTTAAAGATAAATGATTTGTCTACGACAGTTGAATTCGCGCTCCTCCGCGTAATTCCTGCCACTATAAGAGAATTTAACAGAAAAGCTCCGAAAAAGCAAGGGGTTTCACGAAAAAACACGAAACAGTCCGCCAGTTTTGACAATTATTATCTACGATTCGCTTTTGGCACGGATAAACAGGCTCGTGAGATGATCGACATCCCTCTGCCGGTCAAGCTCGTAGAGCGGGATCTGCCGGATGGATTCATCGGGCAGGGCCAGATTGTGGATATAGGTCACTTCGTACTCATCAGGGAACAGCTCCATCAGCATGAGCTTCGTATCAGAAGCGATCGGCTGGCTGTATACCTGCGTGATGACAAGGGACTGGGCCGGCCGCTCTTTGAGCGTTGCTACATCCTCAGCATCAAGGATTGTCAGCCCATCGATGGGGTCGATGCCGAGCCGCGTGTACATGACCTCGACGAAGCTCATGCCCGGCAGGATATTGACCGTCACCTCGCTGGTACGCGCGAATTCGCGCAGCAGCACCACCGTGCGCTCCGCCACCAGCGGGCTGCCCGGCACAGCGTAGACAATATCACCCTCAGACTTTGCCCGCTGCAGGAGATCACGGGCAATCGCCCCGTAGAGCGACTCGAAATCCGCCGCCTCCTCATAAAATCCATCATACGTGGAAAACGTCATGCCCGCCGCCTCGATGGCCGCTACGGTCGGATGGATGCGCGTGCGCAGCACGAGACGCTCGGCCTTGGCCATGAGCTCCCAGCTCTCACGCGTGATAAGGCCAGCCCTTCCGGGGCCCAGGCCTGTTACTGTAATGGTTGCCATATTCTGTCTCCTATTCCTCATTCCTGCCCGGCAGTTTTCCTGGCAGACATCGCCGTTTCATCACCAGCCGCTGCCAGCAGCAGCCGGGTAGCGAAGTTTGTGATGTCCTGTTTGTATTTTTCATTCAATGCAAAGCGATAGCCATGCTTGCCTGGCAGCGCCTTCATGGTACGGCCGAACATCTTGTCCAGCGCCAGCAGCCCCTTGACCGGCAGCTTGCAGTCCGGCAGCAGGTAGATGTCCAGCGCCTGGGGGAGCTCCGCCAGCGAGCGGAGGCCCAGCGCGCGCGCGTGATTCTTGATGCGCGCCACCGCCAGCAGATTCATGACAGGCTTGGTCGGCTCACCGAAGCGATCGATCAGCTCGTCGAGCAGATTGTGCAGCTCCTCGTCGGTGCGGATAGCCGCTATGCGCTGGTAAAGCTCGATCTTATGCATGGCATCGTCGATGTAGCCGCCATCGATATAGGCCTCGACCTGCAGGTCGATGGTCGGATCCGGCTTGGGTGCCTCGACCTCCTTTTTGCCCTGCCGCAGCTTCTCAACAGCTTCTTCCAGCAGCTTGCAATACATCTCAAAACCAACACTGGCGATATGTCCATGCTGCTGCGAGCCCAGCAGGTTGCCGGCTCCGCGTATCTCGAGATCGCGCATGGCGATCTTGAAGCCAGCCCCGAGCTCAGCAAACTCCTTCATGGCCTGCAGGCGCTTCTCCGCCGTCTCCGTAAGGATCTTGTCGGCCTGATAGACAAAGTAGGCAAAGGCCATATGGTGCGAGCGGCCGACACGGCCACGCATCTGATAGAGCTGTGACAATCCGAAGTGGTCGGCATTGTAGACAATGATCGTATTGGCATTGGCCACATCGAGTCCATTTTCGACGATGCTCGTTGCCAGCAGGATATCGTAATCACCCTCGTAGAAGTCCATCATGACACGCTCGAGCATCTCCTCCGGCATCTGGCCGTGCGCCGTCTGGATGCGGGCATCGGGCACGAGCTGCTGGATATGGTCGCGCATGCGGTCGATCGTATCGACGCGGTTGTAGACGAAATAAACCTGCCCGCCGCGCTTGAGCTCGCGCTTGATGGCATTGGCGATTATCGTGTCGTTGTTCTCCACGACATACGTCTGCACCGGGAAGCGCTCAGCCGGCGGCGTCTCGATGATACTCATGTCCCGGGCACCGACCAGCGACATATGCAGCGTGCGCGGAATCGGCGTCGCCGACAAAGTCAGCACGTCGATGCCTGCCGACAGGCTGCGGATCTTATCCTTCTGCTTGACGCCGAAGCGCTGCTCCTCATCGACAATCAGCAGACCCAGTTCCTTGAACTGGACTTTCTTCTGGTTCAGGATGGCATGGGTGCCAATGAGGATATCCACCTTTCCCTCTTTGACCCGCTCCAGCGTCGCCTTCTGTTCTTTTGCCGTACGGAACCGGCAGATGACATCAACATTCGGCGCAAAATCCATGAACCGGGAGCTGAAGGTCTGGAAGTGCTGCTGAGCCAGCACGGTCGTCGGTACGAGCACGGCCACCTGCTTGCCGTCCATAGCCGCCTTGTAGGCCGCCCGGATGGCGACCTCGGTCTTGCCGAAGCCTACGTCGCCGCAGAGCAGACGCTCCATCGGCTTCTCCTTTTCCATATCGGCCTTGATCTCCGCAATGGCCTTGAGCTGATCGTCCGTCTCCTGATAGGGGAAGGCATCCTCGAAGTCGCGCTGGGTGGCATCGTCAGGGGAAAAGGCAAAACCTGTGGCCTGCCGCCGCTTGGCATAGATCTCGATGAGCTTCTTGGCGATGTCCTCCACGGATTTCTTCGCGCGTGCCTTAGCCTTGACCCATTCCGTACCGCCCATGCGATGCAGGCGCGGTACATCGCCCTCCGAGCCGATATACTTCTGCAGCAGCCCGACCTGGTCGGTCGGCACGAACAGTTTATCATCGCCGCCGTATTTGATATGCAGGTAGTCCTTGTGGATACCGCCGACCTCCAGCGTCTCGACACCGAGGTATTTGCCGATGCCGTGGTTCACATGGACGACGTAATCCCCAGGCCGGATCTCCCGGAAATGTGAGATTTTCTCGCCTTGATTGGCGCTGCGCACGATGCGGCGCTTCTGCCGGCCGAAGATATCCTTCTCCGTCACCACCACCAGCCGGGCCGCGGCCATCTCGAAGCCGGCCAGGAGTGCCCCCTGCTGGATATTGACCAGGTCGGTGCGCAGTTCCTCCCCTGCCGCGACGACGGCAGAGGGCACCCGATGACGTGCGAGCAGCTCGCGCATCGAATCCGCTTTCGCACGGTCCCCGAGCAGGATGAGCACACGCTGCTTCTGGCCGAGCCAGCGGCCGATCTCATTTTCCAGCAAGTCCATCTGCCGCTGGAACGGTGTCATGTTCGTCGCCGTAAAACTGATCGTTGCATCCGGCTCAGCCCCGTGGACCTGCTGGAGCATCAAGGCCGAGTAGAATACGTGGTTGCCCTGGGCAGCTACGCGCATATCCTCCCAGCTGAACACCTTGGTCTTGATGTCAGGATTCTCCTTGACCATCGTCTTGATCTGCTCACGGATGCGGATGGGTTCATCGAACAGCACGGCCCCCTTCTTCTCCAGATACGTCAGGAAAAGCTCTGGACGTCCCGCATCATCAGTCTGAGCCAGTGGCAGGATGGCAGTGCTGCTGATGTTGCGGATAGAGCGCTTGGTCGCCAGATCGAATTCGCGCAGCGAATCGATCTCGTCATCAAAGAATTCCATGCGCACCGGTGCAGGGCTGTTGATGGCATAGACATCCACGATGCCGCCGCGCGAACTGAACTGCCCGACGCGCTCCACTTCCTCTGCATGCTCATAGCCAAGCTGGACAAGGCGCGCCAGCAGCTCCTCGCGGGGCAGCTGCTGGCCGATGCGGACACCAAGGCTCAGGCGCTCGAACTCATTGCGGCTCATCCCTTTCTGGACAGCTGCCGCCGAGGTCGCCAGCACGATGACAGGCTCCTGCCGCATCAGCCGGCCGAGCACATCCATGCGGCGCGCCGAACGCTCGATGCTTTTGGCCGCTGCCTGCACATTGACGATATCCAGCTCAGGCAGCTCCACGACCGTCGCCTCCGGCAGGAGCGCTTCCAAGTCTTCCCGCCAGGCGCTGACCATATCGCTGTTGTGCACCAGCACCACCCATGGCTGCGGGCTCTTGCGGTAGCAGGCAGCAAAGGCCACATGCTTCTGCGAGCCGGAAAGTCCATAAGCCAGCGTCTCTCCCGGTTTTCCGGCAAACCGCTCCTGCAGCTTCTGTACGGCGGCATCCAGTCCTATGGCCGCCAATAATGAATCCATCTTCACACCTCTGTCTATCTTATCAATTACGCCAAAATGGGACTGCCGGCTGCGCGAGACAGCCGATAGTCCCTTGTAATGCTTTCATTTCAATGTATTTTATGATAATCCTATTTCTAGCGCACGTCAAGGAACGAACGCTGTTTCCAGACAAATTCCACAGCCATCCCGGGGCGCAGGCTCTGCAGATCCTTGGCCGTACGCGCCGGCAGGACACAATAGCTGCCACAGGACTCACACTCGAGCACGATCTCCTCGCCGCGTATCCCCGCCACGATGTCCTTGCTGCCGCAGGGGCAGACGAGCTCACCGCTGTCCGCCAGGTCATGCACGCGATTCAGTGCCTCCAAGAGCGTCTGCTGGCGCTCCAGGTACTCATCGCCATCATTGGGATGCAGCGAATCATACTCGGCGGCATTGAAGTCCAGGAACTCGGCGATATCCTGCCACTGGCCAATGTATCCCAGCTCAAAATGATCGTGTTCACAGTAGAGTTTTTCAAAACGCAGATGGCGCAGCTGACGCCAGGTGAACTGCTGCTGGTTCTTCCCCCCGCAGACACCGCAGGTAGTCGTGAGTATCAGTCCCTGACGTGGTTTCAGCGAGATCTCTCCCATTGTATGCCCGCAGCTGCCACATTCCAGCGTGAAATGCTTCTGCCCACTGAAAAGCGGCACATCATGGAGCTCAATCCGGCCACAGCGTTGGCAGTAAAACGCCAAGGAACAGGCCGTATCGATAAGCATCGGTTTTCCTCCTCTCTTTTGTCTCTTGTCCATTTCCCATTCGCCAACCTTTGTTTCCTAAGTCAATAGTTCGCCAATCAGCCAGCAAAATCCTCCCGCCTGAAAATATTTCTTGACAAAAAAGCCCCGCCATCCTCAATGGATGACGGGGCGTATGCTATGCTTCTATGCTTATTTGACCTGTACGTTGGCCAGCGCTGCCTTGACGAAGTCGCGGAACAGCGGATGCGGATTGTTCGGGCGGGACTTGAGCTCCGGATGAGCCTGCGTAGCCACAAACCACGGATGATCCTTGACCTCGATCATCTCGACCAGGCTGTCATCCGGCAGGGTACCGGCGATGACCAGTCCCTTCTCCGTGAGTTCCTGACGGTATTTGTTGTTGAACTCATAACGATGGCGATGACGCTCCTCGACCTCAGCCTTGCCGTAAGCAGCCAGCGAATGCGTACCCTCACGCAGCTTGCACGGATAGGAACCGAGGCGCATCGTGCCGCCCTTGTTCTCGACACCCTGCTGGGATTCCATGAGGTCGATGACCGGATGCTTCGTCTCCTCATCGAATTCGGAGCTATGTGCGTCCGTCATGCCACAGACGTGGCGGGCAAACTCGATGACCGCACACTGCATGCCCAGGCAGAGGCCCAGGAACGGCAGCTTGTGCTCACGCGCATACTGGATGGCCTTGATCTTGCCCTCGACGCCGCGGTCGCCGAAGCCGCCCGGCACGAGGATGCCCTTGCAGCCGACAAACACCTCGTCAAGATCCGTGTCCGGATTCTCGATCTCCTCGGCGTTGACCCAATGGATCTTGACAGCCGCATCGTTGTCGATACCACCGTGGTGCAGTGCCTCCGTAACGGAGATATAGGCATCCGGCAGCTCGACGTACTTGCCGACCACAGCGACTTTCACTTTCTTGGACGGATGATTGATCTTGTAGACCATCTTTTCCCAGTCCGACATATCCGCCGGGAAATAATCCATGTTGAGCTTCTGCAGGGCGATCTTGTCGAGACCTTCGCGCTGCATCATCAGCGGAACCTCATAGATCGTCGAAGCCGTGCGGTTCTCGATGACAGCCTCCGGCTGCACATCGCAGAACATCGCGATCTTCTCTTTCATTTCCTTCGAAATGGTCTTCTCCGTGCGGCAGACGAGGATGTCCGGCTGGATGCCGATAGCGCGCAGTTCCTTGACGCTATGCTGCGTCGGCTTCGTCTTGAGCTCACCGGCAGCCGAGATATACGGCAGCAGCGTGACATGGATGTAGAGGGTGTCGTTCTTGCCGACTTCCTTCTTGACCTGGCGGATGGCCTCGAGGAACGGCTGGCTCTCGATATCACCGACCGTACCGCCGATCTCCGTGATGACGACATCAGCGCCATCAGCCTTGGCTACATCGTAGACCTTCTGCTTGATCTCGTTCGTGATGTGCGGGATGACCTGGACCGTCGAGCCCAGATATTCCCCACGGCGCTCTTTGTTCAAGACAGACCAGTATACCTTACCCGTGGTGATATTCGAGTTCTTCGACAGGTTGATGTCGATGAAACGCTCATAGTGACCAAGGTCGAGATCCGTCTCAGCACCATCGTCCGTGACGAAAACCTCACCATGCTGATACGGGCTCATCGTGCCCGGATCGATGTTGATATACGGGTCAAACTTCTGGATCGTGACCTTGAGGCCCCGGCTCTTGAGCAGACGGCCGAGCGATGCGGCCGTGATGCCCTTGCCCAGGGAAGATACAACACCACCGGTAACGAAAATATACTTTGCCATGGAACTGCCTCCTGTTGCTTTTCAAAAATCACATGTTGACTATTCTAGCCTTTTTACCAAGTACTGTCAATACACTGCCAGGAAATTATTCCTGGATACTCTCAAGCTTCTTCTGGCGATTGTTGATTGCCTTGTTGGCAGCTTTCGATTTGCCAGCCCCCGTGCGGCTATTATGGCGCTTCACCTCAGGCGGGTTCCACTCCGTAAGGCCCCACTGTCCGTCACCCTCATAGTGGAAACGGCTGTCCATGTTGATGAGCGTATAGACTTCCGAGATAGCTGCCGCCAGGGACTGGACTGGCTTATGTTTCTTTTCGATGACTTCGAGGACCAGATCCTTATAATAGATAGTCTGGCCTTTCTGGGTCAGGATGTGATAGGCGATGTCTACTTCCGAGCTGTTGACGAAATCCATAGATAGTGGTCTCCTTCCAAATCTTTTCTTGCAGATATTTCTTACATATGGTCCGGGGCCGAAACGCCGAGGATGCCCAGCGAGTGGCGGATGACATGAGCCGTCACTGTCACGAGGGCCAGACGGGCCTCCGCGAGCTGCGGGTCTACGCCCATGATGCGGCACTTATTGTAGAAGCTGTGGAACAGGGATGCCAGATCGTAGCTGTAGCGGGCAATGCGCTGCGGAGCATAATCGGCAGCTGCCTTCTCCACCTCTTCAGGATACTCTTCGATTTTCTTGATGAGATCGATTTCCGACGGATCGGTCAGCAGCGAAAGCTGCGGTTTGTCCGACAGCGTCAGCTTCGTCTCCTCCGCCTGGCGGAAGATGCTGCAGATGCGCGCATGCGCATACTGGATATAGTAAACCGGGTTATCGTTCGACTTCTTCTTAGCCAGGTCGAGGTCGAAATCAAGCTGGCTGTCGAGGGAACGCATCAGGAAGAAGTAACGGGCAGCATCGGTGCCGACTTCCTCCATAAGCTCATTGAGCGTGACACTCTGGCCCGTGCGCTTGCTCATCTTGACGAGCTCGCCGCCACGGAACAGGGCCACCATCTGCAGCAGCAGTACCTTGAGCTTTTCCGGATCGTGGCCCAGAGCCGCCATCGCCGCCTTGACACGGCAGACATAGCCATGATGGTCAGCGCCCCAGATATTGATGAGACGGTCGAAGCCGCGCTCGTACTTATTGTGATGGTAAGCGATATCAGCAGCCAGATACGTCGGCACGCCGTTGTCGCGGATGACAACGCGATCCTTGTCATCGCCATAAGCCGTGGACTTGAGCCACAGTGCCCCATCCTGCTCATAGATGTTGCCATTGTCCTGCAGGATCTTGACCGCAGCCTTCACCGCCTCCGGATGCAGCGTGCGCTCGCTGAACCACTTGTCAAACGTGACCTGGAACGCTGCGAGGTCTTCCTTGAGTGCCGCAAGTTTTTCCAGATAAGCCAGATCCTGGAAGATTGCCAGACGCTCTGCCTCCTCCATATGAAGATACTTGTCGCCTTCCTTATCGATGATGCGCTGCGCCGTGTCGATGATGTCCTGGCCATGGTAGCCATCCTCTGGGAAATCGACCTGCTGGCCGAGCAGCTCCAGATAGCGGGCATTGACCGAGCGAGCCAGATTGTTCATCTGGTTGCCTGCATCGTTGATGTAGTACTCACTCTCCACCGGATAGCCAGCAGCCCGCAGCAGATTGACCAGTGCCGAGCCTGCCGCTGCGCCGCGGCCATGGCCGACATGCAGCGGGCCCGTCGGGTTGGCGCTGACATATTCGACCTGGATCTTCGGGGCATCCTTGGCTGGCAGCTGGCCGAAGTCCTCACCTGCTGCATAGATTTTCTGGAACGAGTCGTAGAGCACATTGCCCTTGAGATAGAAGTTCAGGAAACCCGGACCGGCAATCTGCGTATGATCAAGCCAATCGCCCTCGATGCGCTTGGCCAGCTCCTCAGCGATCTGACGCGGGTTCTTATGAAACACGCGCGCCGACTGCATGGCAAAATTCGTAGCAAAATCACCAAACTCCTTCTGCGGCGGCACCTCCAGAACGATTTTCGGCAGTTCCCCTTCCGGGAACACACCCGCTGCAATAGCGTCCTTTGCGGCCTGCTCGATTGCAGCCGAAAGCGTATCTTTGATATCCATGTTATCCCTCTTTTTTCTTCTTGTCATTGGCAATCTCGATCCGCAGCGTATTCGTGCTCTGATGCTGGTCATCGATGGCGATATCATACTCTGCCTCGATGAAGCCCTCGAGCAGGCCATAGCTGACATCCAGGCGATGCGTGCGGATCGTCATCGCCAAGTCACCATATGGCGTCCGATAGCGGTTGACGGTCGCAGCTCCTGGCCGGAAACGCATCTCCTGCTTCATTGCACCCTTCCGCAACAAAGACATTTCCTCGTCACTGAATTTGAGCACCGTGGAAACACTCTGCTGTTCGTGCAGCATGGCATCCTCGTAAAGCACGTAATGCTTGCCGTTTTTCACCGAGTGACGGCCCACAGCCATGGACTCGATGGTATTGGTCTCGCCTGCCTCATCCCGCTGGGTTCCACGGATCCGAATGATCACCGGATTCATTCCGTTCATGACGTCACCTCTTCAAAAAACATACTGTACACTATTATAACCCAATGCACAGACCTTGCCAACTCCCTTTTTTTAAAAAAGCAGGCGGCACATCCTTCGATGTGCCGCCTGCCACTGGACAATATCTGCGTCCGTCAGATGCGGAACTTGGCTACCTCGCCAGCCAGTTTCTCTGCCTGCTCGGCCAGGCTGCGGGTCGCCGCCGCGATTTCCTGTGCCGAAGCCGACTGCTCCTCTGTCGTTGCCGACACGGACTGTGCCCGCGAAGCATTCTGATTGCTGATCGTAGCGATATCCTGCACCGACTTCTGCATCGAAGTCGTGCCCTCAGCGATGCTGCGGAAATTCGTCGCTACCTCATCGATTCCCATCGACAGCGAATCGATCGATATCTTGATGGATTCAAACACTTCATCAGCACTCTTGACAGAATCCATGCTGCTCATAACACTCTCCGAGCTGAGCTCGCTGGCCGCCACAGCTTCCTTCATATCGCTCTGGATTTTCGTCACGAGGTTGGCAATCTGCTGCGTCGACGATGCCGACTCCTCAGCCAGCTTGCGTACCTCATCGGCCACAACGGCAAAGCCGCGGCCAGCCTCGCCAGCACGAGCGGCCTCAATAGCAGCATTGAGTGCCAACAGATTCGTCTGCTCGGCAATCCCCGAGATCATCTCGACAATCTTACTGATTTCATCGGAACTCTTCGAAAGTTCCTGGATCGACGTCTTGACCGTCGTCGTGCTGTCGTTGATATGTTTCATTGCTCCGACAACGGAGTTGATAGCATCACGGCCAGAGTTTACATTGTCGACGGTCATCTGCGTAACGGCTGCCAGCGCATCAGTATTCATCACAACACTGTCCGTACGCTCGGAGATATCCTTGGCCACATCATCCGCCGAATGCGCCGATTCCGACTGGCTGGCAATACCGCCAGCGATATCCGTGATCTGCATTGCAATCTGATTGGAGCCTTCAGCCGACTGATGCGAAGCCGCCGTAAGCTCCTCCGCTGAAGCCGATACTTTCTCGGCATTAGCCTGGATATGGCTGATGAGATCGCGCAGCGTCTGACGCATGGTCTGGAAACCGCGGGCCAGATCACCGAGTTCATCACTGCCATCATTCGACAGCGGACGCTGGCGCAAATCGCCATCATTCAAGATTTCACACTCGGTACGCAGGGCAATGACTGGTGCTACCATGCGGCCCGATACCCACCAGATCAGCAGGGCAATGCCCACAATCATCACAAAACCAACGATTCCCATAACTGTGACCAGATGATTCGCATCCGCACGAATCTCCGACAACGGAGCTACAGACACAGCCACCCAGCTGCGATTGCCCAGATGGATTGGCGTCATGACCGCCTGCGAATCTACACCAGCAGAAGTCCTGTATGAAGCCGGAATCTGCTTATCCTGGCTGACAGCATTCGTAAAGCCATCCACCAGTGCCTTGTCGATTGTCTTATTCGAAGTCTCTTTGGATAGATCCAGCTTGCCGACATCGTCAGGCTGCTGGGCATAAGCAATGACCAGACCATCCTGGTCAGCGATGAATACGCGGCCCGTTTCCATATACTTGATACGGCCGGCGATCTCCGAAATCTCATCGAGCTCGATCGTGCCGTAGACGATGCCCTTGAGCTCATTGCCATCGAGCACCGGATAGGCGATGATCGTGATCAGCTTGCCGCTGGTACCCGAAACGGACGGCCCCGTCATGACCGGTTTTTTCGTCTCGCGGACCTGCTTGATGTAGTCACGCGACGAACGGTCCATGTCCTTGCCCTTCTCGCTGTAAGCCTTGCCATTCACATCGGAAAAGGCCAGCATTGCAAAGCCTTCACTCCTGGCCTTGCTGTCAGCCAGGATCTTCGTGCGCTGCGCCCGATCACCATTGATGATGCCATGATTATGCGCCAGCTCACTGACCAGCATTTCCTTCTTCTGAAACGTCTTCTCAATTTCCAGCGCCGTGCTCTTGCCGATTTCCTGTGAAATCATATCGGCATTGCGAAACAATGCCTGGCTCGACATATAGTAGCTGATTGCAAAGAATACAATAAAGCTACCTAGAAACAGCGGCAAAAAACCTGCCAGAAATTTTGTCCTTAGACTGTTAAGCTTCATACTCAACCTCCTAAATACCCTCGCCAGATTTCCCTATCTGGCCATACCTACAACACCTGTCAATGTCAGAAAAAGCATTGCATGAAACACTTCATGCAATGCCCATTTCTAATCCATGTCTAATATTACTGCTGCTCTACGGCAATGTCAAGTTCAACCGTATGACCAGCCAAATCCATCTCGACAGTCAGATACTGTCCGTCACTGATTTTGACCTGGAAATCCTTACCGATCGAAAGCGACGGCGTAGAGATATCTACTTCAAAGCCCATTCCCGTCAGATTCGTAGCCGCATTAGCCGTGAGCATATTGCTCATCTCCGAGATGGCACTCTGGGCCATCGCATCAAACTCTGCGACCGGCATGCCCATCATCATCGTCGATGCGATGAACTTTGCCGTATCTTCCGACATATTATAGACGACATTGCCGCGGATCTGCTTCGTAAAGCCGACAATAACCGACACACCCAAGCCTACGGCATTCGTATTCTGCACACCCATCTTGACGCGCTTCGGCTCAGGGAACCCCATTTGCGGCATGACTGTCGTGAATGCATCGACAAACGGATTAACTAACTTTGCATCCATCTCATCAATCTCCTTCCGCAAATCCTACATTCATACTGATATCACCAATCCTTGTCTTCGCAACGATGCAGAACGTTGTCAGCTTCGGACTGGCGATGCGGATATTGTTGCCACAAATCGTCCCCGGCGGCGTGATACGCATCTCCTTGTCCTTGAACACATCATTGATATTCGATACACCACGGCCCACGATGATGTTGGCAGACTCCTCCACCGATTCGCTGGCCTCCTCTTCGGTCACGTCCTCGATGTTCTCCTTGTCCATCATGATCATGGAGAACTTGCGCATCGTCTCCGCTTCCATCGATACGATGGCACGCCCCACCGGATAACCGGTCAGGCCGATGATGACAGCGATGCCGCTGACATCGAGGAAATGACGCTCATCGAGCTCAACCTCGACCTCGCTGTGCACACCGATCAAGCTGAACAAGCCCTGCTGCAACGCCCGCGCAAAGGGCTTGGCATACGACTCGCGCAGCACTGCCACCTTGCCGACCTTGCTCTGGCAAAGGATCATCAGCGTATCGATGAGGTCATTGGTATTGATGGGCTTCTGCAAGAAGGCACTGATCCCAGCTTCGCGCCCCTTGGCGACAAGGCTGGCGTCCTTCATGGCACTAATCATGACAATCTTAGCATCAGGATCGATTGCCCGAATCCGACGGCTGCACTCAATACCATCTGCATCCGGAAGGTTCATATCCATGGTCACTACAGCCGGCTTGCGTTCAGCATAGAACTGAACCGCTTCGGCAGCGTTTTTAGCCGTCGCACAAACCTCAAAATTCGTCTTCTTGAGGCTTCCCGCCAGCATTGCGCAGCTGATCTTGGAATCATCGACGATCATTACTTTGACTTTCTCCACAAATGCTCACCTGCTTCTCTTTATTCTTGATAGTACCCTTTTCCTAATCATATAGTTCTCAATACCTAAATTTTCGCTACACCACATTAAAATCCCTGCTATCTGTTTGAAAAATAATAAAAAAATGACATCGATGCATTCCACCGATGCCATTTGCCTGGCATGGCCTTATTTTTCGGGCAGGATCTCAATCCAGTAGCCATCGGGATCGCTGATGAAATAGATGCCCATAGCAGTATTCTCATAGCAAATGCAGCCCATTTCCTTATGGCGAGCATGCGCCGCAGCAAAATCATCCACCGTCAGTGCCAGATGGAATTCATTCTCGCCGAGATTATACGGCTCCTTGCGATCCTTGAGCCAGGTCAGCTCAAGCTCATGGGGCGTACGGCCGCCATCGGACAGATACACGAGCGTGAAGTCCGGCGTCTCCAAGCGATGCGCCTCAGTAAAATCGAGCGCCTCATGATAGAACTTCAAGCTCTTCTCCAAATCGAGAACATTGAAATTGTTATGTGCAAATTTAAAATTCATGACTGCACCTCCTTATAGCCTTATTATATCTCACTTCGGCCTACAGAATCAAAGGTTGCCGTAATACTTTCTGCCGGCTTGTCATCCAGCCTGCTGACAATATAAATCGCAGAAAGCGCCAGCAAAAAACCAGGAACAATCTCATAGAGCCCCCAGAAGGCAAACTGCTTCCAGACCAGCACAGTCACACCACCAGTGATGATGCCTGCCAGCACGCCATTGCGCGTCGTCCGGCGCCAGAACAGGCTCATGAGCAATGCCGGCCCAAAAGCCGCACCAAAACCGGCCCAGGCATAGGCAACCATATCGAGGATGAAATTATTCGGATTAAGGCCGAGGAAAATAGCCAGCGAAGCGATGACGAGCACCGAAGCACGGCTGATCCAGACGAGTTCCTTCTGCTCGGCATCCTTGCGCAGCAGCGTGCGGTAGAAATCCTGTGCAAAAGCCGACGCAGCGACCAAAAGCTGCGACGACGCTGTACTCATGATGGCCGCGAGCACGGCCGAGAGGATGAGTCCGGCCACGACCGGCGGGAACATCGTATTCGTCATCACGAGGAATACGGTCTCCGACTCCGTGCCTTCCAGCGGCGTCGTGAGGAATACGCGGCCGACCATGCCAACTGCTACGGCTGCCGCCAGCGATACGACCACCCAGGTCATCGCGATGCGCGTTGCCTGCTTGATTTCCTTGGAACTCGATATCGCCATGAACCGCACGAGGATATGCGGCTGGCCAAAATAACCGATACCCCAGGCGAGCAGCGAAATCAGCTCGATTGCTCCGAGCGTCGAACCATCCGGTTTCGTCAGCGGCTCAAGCATCGAATGCTGCACCGTATCGATAGCCGACAGCGTCGCCGCAAAACCGCCCATCTCCATCGCCGCCGTGATAGGCACGACAAGGATGGCGAAAAACATCATGATGCCCTGGATGAAATCCGTGCGCGAGACGGCCAGGAAGCCGCCGACCAGCGTATAGAAAACCACCGAACCGGCACCGATGAAGATCGCATAATGATACGGAATGCCGAATACCGTCTCAAACAGACGGCCCGCCGAGACAAACCCCGACGACGTGTAGATGATGAAGAAAATCAGGATGAATACGGCCGGCACGATGCGCAGAAGGCCGCTCTTGTCCTCGAAGCGATTCTCGAAGAACTCCGGCAGCGTCAGCGAGTTATTGGCCAGCTCCGTATACTTGCGCAGCCGGGCAGCGATGAACTGCCAATTGGCCCAAGTACCGACAGCGATCCCGACAGCGATCCAGCCGGCATTGAGTCCCGCCAGATACGCAAAGCCCGGCACGCCCATGAGCATCCAGCCGCTCATATCCGAGGCCTCCGCGCTCATCGAAGTCACCCAGGCCCCGAGCTTGCGGTTGCCGAGGAAATAATCGCTCATGTTGCGCGTCCGGCGATAGTAATAGACGCCGATTGCCATCATGAGTCCTATATATAGGATAAATGTATTAATGATTGCTAAATTGTGTACCAACGATTCTCCTCCTTACGAATGTATTACAGGTTTACAATATGCTATACATTATACCTGTAAATACAGCATATATGCAACTATAATTTATATATGAGCTATGATTTTTCTGTTATAGTGTACATCCTTTATTTTTTTCGCCGAAAAAATGCTTGCATTCTGTAAAAGCATCCCGTATAATAGCTAAGGTTTTGAAAAAGTCGATTCGATACGCAGATTGCTCACCACAGGAACAGCAAAAATCTGCGCTCTTTTCGTGCGCCCGGATATAGATCCGTGCCCGGTGTATTAGGAGGGAATTATCATGAAAAAGTATGATGTAGCGATTGTCGGCGGCGGCCCGGCCGGTGTCTTTGCGGCTTACGAACTCGCTGAGAAAAGCCCGGAGCTTCGCATCCTGCTGCTCGAGAGCGGCAAAGACATCTACACGCGTGTCTGCCCGATCTCTGCCGGCAAGGTGAAGAGCTGCATCGGCTGCAAACCATGCAGCATCATGCGCGGCTTCGGTGGAGCTGGTGCCTTCTCCGATGGCAAGTACAACTTCACGACGCAGTTCGGCGGCTGGCTCAACGAGTATCTGCCCGATGACGAAGTCATGGATCTCATCAACTACGTCGACAAGATCAACATGAAGCACGGTGCCCCCGCTGAAGTATTCTCGACCGAGAACTCCAACATCGGCCAGCTCGCCCTGCAGCATGACCTCCATCTGCTGTCGGCCAGCGTCCGCCACCTCGGCACGGAAAACAACCTCAACATGCTCAAAGCAACATACGAATACCTCAAAGACAAAGTGGAATTCCGCTTCGAGTGCCCGGTCTCCCATATCCACTCGGACGGCGCCGGTAACAACAGCCTTGAACTGGCCAATGGCGAGACGGTTGAAGCTGAGTACCTGATCGTCGCCCCGGGCCGCGCAGGTGCTGAATGGTTCTCCAACGAATGCGAATCCCTCGGCCTGGAGCAGGAAAACAACCGCGTCGATGTCGGCGTGCGCGTCGAAGTCCCCGATGAAGTCTGGAACCACATCACGAGCCAGGTCTATGAGGCCAAGCTGGTCTACCGCACGAAACGCTACGGCGATCAGGTCCGCACTTTCTGCATGAACCCCCACGGCCATGTGGTCATGGAAAACACCGATGGCATCGTGACGGTCAACGGCCACTCCTACAGTGATCCGAGCCTCCAGAGCAACAACACAAACTTCGCGCTGCTCGTCAGCAACCGCTTCACGGAGCCATTCAAGTCCCCGCATCAGTACGGCAAGCGCATCGCTTCATTCTCGAACATGCTCGGCGGCGGCATCATCGTCCAGCGCTTCGGTGACCTCATGAAAGGCCGCCGCACGAATGCGCACCGCATGACCAAGAGCTTCACGAAGCCGACGCTCCAGGCAACGCCGGGCGATCTGTCCCTCGTCCTGCCGAAGCGCCACCTCGACAACATCATCGAGATGATCCAGGCACTCAACAACATCGCCCCAGGCATGACGAACGACGACACGCTGCTCTACGGCGTCGAAGTCAAATTCTACAGCTCCCGCGTCGTCCTGTCCAAGGAACTTGAGACGGAACTCAAGAACGTCTTCGCCATCGGCGATGGCGCCGGCGTGACCCGCGGCCTCTCCCAGGCCGGTGCCAGCGGTGTATACGTCGCACGCCGCATCCTTGACCGCCTGAAAAAATAACCTCATCAAAAATACCAGCCCCGCGTCCATGCAGACGCGGGGCTTTTTCCGGCCCAAAATCAATAGTTCCACTTAATCTTTCAGCAGTTTGTTCCGATATAATATATAGGAGTATTTTACCACCAGGAAGGATGTGGGCAAGATGACAACTATGGGCATCACCGCCAGCAGCTATGGCTCGCCCTACGACAGCAGCTACGGCAACTACAATGGCTACAACCAAACCGATAAGATCAGCGGACAGAAATCCAATCCCGCCGAGTGCGAGACCTGCAAGCGCCGCAAATATCAAGACGGTTCAAACGAAATGGTCTCCTTCAAGGCGGCAGGCCATATCGATCCCGACAATGCAGCTTCCGTGGTCATGAGCCACGAGCAGGAACATGTCGCCAACGCCTATCAGAAAGCCGATACGGGCAACGGCGAAGTCGTCCGCGCCAGCGTCCGGCTGAAAACTTCCGTCTGCCCCGAATGTGGACGCACCTATATCTCGGGTGGCGAAACCAACACCCAGATCCGCTACTATAATGAAGACAATCCCTATCAGAAGGACCTGAAATCTTCCGACCGCAGCAAATACCTCGGCGCCAATGTGGATATTGACGCCGGATAAGATAGAGCCGGCTGCTCAGACGAGCCTCAAGCCGGCTCTTTGCCTGCCTTGAAGGTCATCATCATATGATGGGTCAGGCTCCAATCATCGGGCTGGCCTTGGATATCTGCACGCTGCACCCATACGGCTTCCTTGAGCTCGCTCCGATCCATATGGATGGTCGGGTCGCCATCCAGGTCGCAGAAAAAGCCCACGATCAGATCCTGCACACTGCCCCAAGGCTGCGATTTGTAGTAGCGGATATTCTTGACCTTGAGCCCCGTTTCTTCCATGACTTCACGGGCCACGCATTCTTCAAGCGTCTCGCCGATTTCCGTGAAGCCTGCCACCAAGGCATAGAATGGCACATCGCGATTGGCATATTTCGTCATCAAGATCTCATCGCCATTTATGATGCCGACGACCACAGCCGGGATGAGCCGCGGATAGATCACATGTCCACAGCTGTCACAGACCAGCGCCCGCTCCTCTGCTGCCGGATGCGTGTTGTGACCGCAGCGGCCACAGAAACGATTGTCGCGATACCAGGAGATGAGATGCCATGCCGTATAGGCCAGGTACATATAATGCGCCGGCCCCTTGAGCTCCCAGCGGATTTCCTTTAGCGTCTTATAGGCAAACCCCGGCAGCAGCTCTCTGTCCTCCTGCTGCGACCAGAACACATTCTGGCCATCAACGGAAAACAAGTACAGATACGTGCCATCTGACGGCAGCTGACTGCCCCTAGGGAACTCCGCCGCCTCCGGTTCGCCCCCCACCATGATGGCATTCCCGCTCACACAGATGATGATATCCGTCGCCTGCGGCTCAATCTCCGGCAGGAAACCATTGCAAAGCCGATGGGAAAACATCTCATGAATCATAATACGCACGCACCTTCCCTGAATCTTATCCAACCAAATACAGACAGCTAAAATACTAAGAGTGCTCAGCAATTGCCGAGCACTCTTATATCATAGCACGTTTTCTATTCATCCACCAGCTTGGCCAGCACGCTTCGATCCACCTTGCCCCGATCGTTGAGCGGCAGCCGTGGCAGGAACAACAGCCGGCGCGGGATCTCTACGGGCTGCAGCACCTGCCTTACCGCCTGGCGCACCTTGGCAGCGCTGACGTCGCCCTCTTTGACGACAAAGGCCGCCACGGTACTGCCACGCAGCGCATCCGCCATGGGCATCACTACCGCCGCCCGTATACCTGGCACTGCTCGCAGCTTGTTCTCAAGCCGCAGGGTATTCAGTTTGACACCGCCCTTATTGATCCAATTCTCACGCCGCCCCTCAAACATCAACTCGCCTGCCTCATTGAGCCAGCCAGTGTCCCTCACTGTATAGGGCGGTTTCAGCCCACTCACATGATACGGCGTATCTACATAGATGATCCCATCATCCACACGCAGTCCGATTCCGGGGAATGGACGGCCCAGATTGCAGCTGTCCCGCCTTTTCTCCCCGCAGACAGTGTAGGTGATATAATTCAGCTCACTGGCCCCGTAATAAAGAATGATCTTCGCCTGGGGCAGCAGCCGCTGCAGGTCGCCGATATTGCGGTCACTCAGCAGCTGCGAACCAGTGAACAGCGAACGCACCTGCATCAGCGGCTGCTTCACCTTTGCCGCCAACAGCTGCAGCTTGGTGGGCACAAGATAGATGGCATCCACCTGCCAGTCTGCCATCAGCTGCGCCCACCAGCGGCAATGCCATCTGCTGCTGGTGATAATACTGCCACCAGCATACAGCACCCCCAGCAGCGCATTGAGATTCCCCGTGAAGCTCAAACTGCCATGAAGGAACAACCGCGTCCCCCCTGTGATCTGGAAAATCTCGTTCTGCACCGGGAAGAAACCTGCCCAACTCTCATACGTCCGATACATGACTTTGGGTACCCCCGTCGAACCAGAACTCAAGACCCCCAGGATATCTTCCTGCGCACGCCCCTGTTCTTCCAGACCGCTTTCCAGCCAGGTCCAGTCAAGATCTGACTGGGCCGGAGACCGCTGCCGTATGACCAATTGGCCATTCAGCCTGTTCTCGCACAGGATGGCCTTTATCTCGCCCTCTGCCAAACCATGATGCAGCAAGACCGGGCGCAGCTGCAAGGCCTGCAATGCCAGGAAAGCTGCCAGCTGGCCGTTCAGCGTGTCGGCCAGCACCAAGATGCTGCCCCGCAGCCCATGGGCTGCCTCGTCAGCCAGCCCTGCCCGCAGTGCATCCACCTGCTCCAGCATCTTTCCATAGCTGTATTCGCGCTGATCTTCCACCAGCAGCACTTTCTCTGCCTGCCGCCCGCACCACAGCTGCAGCAACTCATAATAATTCACGCTATCATCTCCACCAAGATCGCCTCGCCCATTCCCCCAGCACCAGCAATAGCCAGCAAACCACGGCCACCGCCAGCAGCCTGCAGGGATTTCAACAGATGGGCCAGCAAGATGCCCCCGGAAGCTCCATACGGATGCCCATACGCCAAGGCTCCGCCAAAGCGGTTATACCGCCCGCTGCACTCCGGATGCGCACGGGCAAACAGCACGTCAATGACCGCAAACGCTTCATTGAACTCGATTCCCTGCAGATCCCCATAAGAAAGCCCATGACGCCGCAGCAGGACATCCGCTACCGCCATCGCGCCTCGCGGGCTTTCCGCCGGATTTCCGCCCAGCGACGCTGTCCCCAGGATGCGGGCCACGGGATGCAATCCCCGCTGCCGGACAGCATTTCCCGAAGCCAGCAGGGCAAAGGCCGCCCCATCGTTTATCCTGCAAGCTGTCCCTGCCGTAAGGGAGGTCCCTTCCCCCAGCAGAAGCGGCAGGCGGTCAAGCAGCCGCTGGCTCATGCGCTCCCGGATGCCATCGTCCCACTCCCAGCCATCGATCGGTACCACGATGTCGCGCATAACTCCCCGCTTTGCCGCAGCAGCCGCCCTGGCATGAGAGACCAGCGCCCAGCCCTCCTGCTCCTTGCGGCTTATGTGCTCAGCAGCGGCCACCCGCTCAGCCCCCCAGAGCATGGTGTCCTCTGCGATATCTCCTGGAGCAAACTGCGCGGTATAATAACAGCCATCGCCCTTAGCGGTAAGACCGTAGCGCTCATCCTGCCTGGCATAGACGCGCAAGGGCTGCAGGGACGAGCTCTCCATGCCTCCAGCCAGCCAGACATCCCCCTGTCCACTGGCAATCTTGGCATAGGCCAGCGAAATAGCCGCTGCCGCTGATGCGCACTGCATATCGACCGTAAATGCAGGTACCGTCTGCCCGATACCTGCCAGCAAAGCCATGAGCCGCGTGATATTGCCACCTGTCCCCACAGCATTACCGCCGATAACGCCGGACAAAGGCCCCACATCATAACGCTGTTGCAACGCCTGCAGTACCCGCGCGCCTAACACCTCCGGCCGCACCGTTCGAAAAGGCCCATTTTTCCCCACAATCGGCGTGCGCATAGCTCCTAAGATATAAACCTCTTCCATTGTCTTTGCTGCCGCCTTCTTTCTCTTTCACTTTTCTACTGTTTCCCATTATAGATATATATACTGTAAGCGTCAACCATTACATGTAAGTCAGTTTACCATAAAGCCATTTTTCCGGCCGCGTAAACAACAAGAATACCTGCTTAATCTGTTATTTTTTTGTTGCTTTGGCCTTGCAGACAATTTGCGTCAAAGTTCCCATCGGGCAGTAGACGCACCAGGAGCGCGGGCGGTATACGAGCATGGTAAGGAGAGCAATAACCTCAGAAGTCAGCATCAGGCTGTAGAGTCCAAAGGCAAACTGTGCTGTCCAAGGATTCACCATCTCCGAATACGTCCACTGCCATGGAAGCTGCCAAGTCCACAGAAGTGTAACCACTGCCTGCAGAGAACCAGCGCCGCTATAAACCAGCCAGGTACTGTAGAGAACATTGCCAAACATGGCAAAAAAGAACACCATGAAGCCATAGCGGAATGCCTGGCTCTTCATCCAGGCAGGCATATCCCGCCGACGGGAAAAACCGAGCTGCCCCAAAGCTCTTAACGTCTGCCCTCGATCGCAATAGCGATTGCAGAATAGCTTATTGCCAAAGCCAATGGCCATGACCAGCGGCAAAGCAAAACTTATAAGTCCCAGCCAAGCAAAGAGTATGTTGAAAAAGCCTAAACTGAAGTAAAGCAGCGACCAAATCCACAGATAATGATACCAACGCTTTTTCATACCTGCACCTCCAGCCGTATTATAGAAGCCGGACATTCCCGAACGCACCTGCCGCAGCCCACGCAGACCACGGCATCCACCTGCGCAAAACTTCCCCGATAGATCGTAAGCGCCCCGCGCGGACATACATCCACGCAGGTACCGCAAGCCACACAGTCTGCCGTCTGCACCACGGCCTGACGTTTCTTTTTACACATAAAGATCCTCCTGAATATAGATTGGTTCCATTATACAACCAGCAGGCAAGGCAGCTCCGTAATCCAATCACCATCGGCCAGCCCCCGTTTTTATCGCTGCTCACCAAAAAAGCTGCTGTGCCAGATGCAGCAACAGCAGCTTTTCCCTACGGTATATTCTTCTCTCAGCGACGGCAAAGGCTATATGTACCAGGGGCAGGGCTTGCCAGCACAAATGGCGTTCCTGCCAGTATCCCTGCAATCAACTGCTGGCGCAAGGCATAATAATCGGCCGCATTGCCACCAGCCTCGATCCAGTAAGCACCATGGACATCAAAGCGCTGTTCCCAGCTGAAATGTTCCTCGCTCTTATCCGTGACGATATTGACGCCATCGCAGGGCATGCCATTCAGCGTGCAATCCTCGATCCGCTTATAGCACTGCTCAGCCGTGCTGTCCGCCGCCGCAGACTTTTCCCGTCCCAGTCCATAAGCGATTGCCTTGAGTTCCTCCAATCGCTCCGCGTGACCAGCCAGGACGGCAGTCGTCAGCTCTGCATAGCGGCGCTCCACACTTTCGATATGACCATTGAGCCAGCCATGGATATTGGCGGCGTCGATGATCTGCTCCAGCGGACGCTCCTCCTCCCTGACGAACTCCGCCGCTGCTGCCAGCCAACCTTCCTGCTCTGCTTTGGCAGCAATACGGCGCAAGAGCTCCTCCTGTACCTTGATTTTCTCATACATCCAATAATGGATGGGCCCTAAAAAAGCACTCATTCTATTCCCTCCGTTTCATCACTGTCTAAAAATATACGTGAAAAAACGGAAACAGTCTGTTAAAAATGTTACAAGATTATGTCTATGCTTCTGTATAAATAATATTGAACTTCAAGCCTTGATTATAATTACCGAACCCCTTGCCAAAAATCGTACAGCCACCCGCATTGGCCGCCTCTGCTGGCGCTGCTATACGGAAGCGCAGCTCACTATCGTTATCCAGCTGAAGATTATGGATGTTCTGCATGGAAATCATACGTCCGTCCAGATAAGTCCCCCGTTCATTGATGGAAAGTAATTTCAGCAGACCATATTGATTCCAATTGGGTTCCCACCACGCAGGCGTATAGCGCCCGCGCACCTCACCGAAATCGCCAGGACTTGTCCAAGTACCGATTTTTGTCCCATTCAAGAAAAAAGTCAAATCACTAGGCCAGTTTTCCGCAATTCCCGGAGCCTCCGAAGAAATTTCAAACGATAATTGGATCTCCACCAACGACTGCCCCTCCTGCAGATAGTTCGGCAGCCGATACTCGACAAAGCCTGTACTGAACCAAAGGATTCCTGCCGCAAAGCGCCTGGGATCATCAAAAAATGCTGGATCATCCACACGCCCAATAAGCTCCTCTGCAGTTGCAATACCACAAGTAGGCGTAATCGCGCAATCGCTATACTGGCCGATAGGAATTTCTGTTGTATAGATTTTCTGTGTCAATAACCGGCGATGAAAATTCAACAGGAATCTATCCTCTGTCACAAAGCACCCCTTGCGGGCACCACTTTCCCCATCCGTTTGTCCAAGCTCAATAAGTCCAGCAGCGGTAAGGATTTTAATATTTTGTGTTATTGCCGCCCTGCTCACGCCAAAATGATCTGCTAATTCCATCAACCCGATTCCCGGTTGCTGCGCTACCTGCAAAATGATATTGACCCGCATATCGGAACTAATAGCCTTGGCAAAAGCCGTCAACTCTTCCAGGCTGAACAATTCACGCATAAAACGCACCTTCTAATTAAGTATTTCCTTAATCAATATACCATATCCAACAATGATATAGCAATCTTTTCTTGTCATTACTAGCAAAATAAGAAAAAACGGAAATAATAAAAACAGAAGCATTGACATAATGATAATAAACGAGTATATTATAGCTAAAGGTTAAATAAAGCAAATTATTTATTTAAATACATAATTAATAGTACACTTAATTAAGAAGGAGCTGGTCATCATGACAAAGAGTTATCCGAATCCGTTGGTCTTTCAACGAGCTGATCCTTGTATCTACAAGCATACAGACGGCTATTATTACTTCACAGCCTCAGTCCCCGCTTATGACTGCATCGAAATCCGCCGTGCAAGAACTCTGGCCGGACTTGATACAGCTTCTCCTTTTACTGCTTGGACGCATCACCTGCAAGGAGAAATGAGCAGCTTGATCTGGGCACCAGAAATCCATTATCTTCGCGGCAAATGGTACATTTATTTTGCCGCTGCCCCCAACCAGCAGGTAACTGGCGACACCTTCAATCACCGCATGTATGTACTGGAAAACAGCAATGCTGATCCGCTGACTCCCCATTGGGTAGAGAAGGGACAAATCCATACAGGCTGGGAATCCTTTTCCTTGGACGCCACAGTATTCGAACACAACAACAAACTATATTATATTTGGGCCCAAGAAGATAAGGACATCAGTGAAAAATCCCATTCCAATCTTTACATCTCTGAAATGAAAAATCCGTGGACGCTGACCGGAAGACCTACCCTCCTGACTCAACCTGAGTTCAGCTGGGAACGACAGATTTTCTGGGTAAATGAGGGACCGAGCGTACTCATAAAGAACAATCATGTTTTCCTCACATACTCAGCCAGCGCAACAGACGAAAACTACTGCTTGGGTATGCTAGTGGCTCCAGCAGATGCCAATCTGCTAGATCCGTCCTCCTGGCTGAAAATCGATCATCCTG
>NZ_VTOZ01000012.1:0-94052 GCF_008271345.1 Pseudoselenomonas caprae | reverse complement strand
CTTTTTGGTATTCTGCCTTTCAGCCAGTCACTTTCTCAAAATCCGCCGCACCGTGTTTGCAGAGGGGGCAGATATAACCTTCGGGCAGTTCCTCACCCTCGTATTCATAGCCGCATACTGTACAGCGCCATATGGTCTTCCCTTTGGCAGTGGCCTGGGGACGCGGCTTGATCTGTTCCTGATAATAGCCATAGGTAGCAGATTTCACAGCAGATAGTATCTTGCTGTCTACCACATCCGCCAAGAATATGGTATGGCTTCCCACATCCCAAGCCTGTGTAACCCGCCCAGAGATATAGGCGTTGGTGCCTTTTGTCACGGCCAAGGTACCGTTTGCCGTGCGCTCGACGGCCGTGAAGTCCTTGAACTTATCCATTTCGCGGCCCGAGCAGAAACCAAAATGCTTGAACAGCTCAAAGTCCGCGGCTTCGCTCACCACAGACACCGTAAAATCCTTCGTATCCATGATCATATCATGGGTATGATTCCCCTTGTTTACCGCCAGGGTTATCTGATTGGGTTCTGAGGTAACCTGCGTCACCGTGTTGATGATGCACCCGTTGTCCTTCTGTCCGTTGTTAGCCGTCAACACATAGAGCCCGTAAGAAATGTTGAACATGGGATTCCCGCTCATTTTTCTATCCCCTTTCAAGACAATATCCGAAACTGCCTTACTACATCTTCGCCCATATCACGCTTTATTGAATTTCTCCTTGCTCTGCTTGCAGCGCGGACACTTCCAGTCCGCAGGCAGATCCTCAAAGGCCGTCCCTGCGGGGATGCCGTGTTCCGGATCGCCAACGGCCGGATCGTAGACCTGCCCGCAGATGGAGCAGATATATTTGCCCGTGGCCTCCTTCACGGCGATTTCTCCTGGCGGAATGGTCTGAGGCGGATTGTCCAGATCCACCACCTTCTTGCTCTCCAGATTCTCATAGCCCAGAGGCGTATGCGTGGAGCAATAGACCGTGGGGTTGTTGCGGATGAACTTCCGCACCTTATCCAAAGTGTCTCTGGCGGCAGCTTGATCTTCAAAGACCACGGAGAGCTTGTTCTCATAGAGAGCTTCATCGGTGTAGGTCACATCGCCATGCATCATGTAGAAGAGACCATCCGCTTCGGCGATGATGATGCTATTGCCTGTGGTGTGGCCTTTGGCCGGGAGCAGATAGACTCCCTCGGCGATCTTCTCCGAGGCAGGGAAATTGTGGTAAGGGCCGTCCTTATAGGCCACGCCGATCACGTTATCCCCCTTGTATTCCGTAGTTTCCTTTTCTTCCGGCGACATGTAGATTTTGGCCTGAGGGAAGCTCCGCAGTTCCCCGGTATGATCGGCATGCTTGTGGGTGACGAGGATTTTTGTCACTTGTTCCGGCTGATAGCCAAGCTCTTTCAAGGCCGAGACATAATCCTTGATGCGGCTGCCCAGATAAATCTGAGTCTTTTCGTCCACCACCATATCCGGTGCCTCAAGGGGCATCCCCGTGTCCACTAAGATTACCTCGCTGCCCGTATCGATGAGGAAATTCTGCAGGGTGGACCGATACCGCACTCTGGCATCGAATTTATCCACGCCATCCTCGCCGCCCATTGCAAAGGGCTGGGTCATGAAGCCCTTCTCATAGAGTTTAACCGCTTTGATTTCCATGTTTGGCACTTCCTTCCGTTTTGAATGCAAAATCGCAACCAATAATCAGCGTTTGATATCCTTGGTGAAAGTTTCCAAGGTATTATCGGCGGCGGCAGCCAAGAAGGCCGTATCGGCGCCGAAGGCCAGCCCGGACTGCAGTGGCACCGAAGCCGCGATTACCCCGCGGCGCATAGGAAGCCCAATACATGATGGATTCCGTTTCCTCGCCGCTTTCCACCTTCGGAATGATGATGTTCTGGATGCCGCTGTCCAAAAGCTGCTTGATGATACCCGTGCCGGCTTCGGGAATGCGCACAACCGCTTCCATATCGTAAGCCGCAATGGTGCGGCAATGACCAGTATGGTCTGCACGGTATGGGGACCATGCTCACCGTCGACAAAGAGCCAGTCGTACTTGGAAGTAGCCAAGACCTCTGCCACATCCGGCGAAGTGGTTTCCTGCGCCACACCATATTACAAGACGCCAGCCTCAATACCATGTTTGAATTTGTTGCTCAAATAATCTTTTACCATTGCCATTTTACAAAGTCCCTCCTTGTCCAAATCATGAAACAATGCTTTTGCACTCACGAATCAAGTTTATCTTATCACATGATTGTGACTTTAATATGACTTTTTAGAAAATTCCTTTTATTTTTTTTTCGACAGCATCGAATCAGTAAATCCTGCGGGGCAGGGTAACGAGCATTTCTGTCCCCTGTCCCGCCTCACTATGACATTCGATGGTCCCCTGCCAAAAAAGCCTACGATCGAGGACAAAGGTGTCTTGAACTCATGGAAAACGTTGCCGATAAAATCCTTGCGCATTTCATCCAGGCTGCAGAGCTCACAGGCCATCCGGTTAAAGCTGTCCATGAGCGAGGATCCCTCCGCCGTCATGATGCGCAGGCTATACGGCGGAATCCGCGCCTGAAGACCCCTCTTTTCCTTTTTTCGTTGGCTATATCTTACTATGTCTTTATGACATCAATGTGACTTTTTCCTGCTTCTTCCAGAAAATTTTCTGGCGCATCATCAGGCGCAGCAGTGGCAGCTCCCCAAATGTCATCGGCATATCATGAAATCAGCTGTCCAGCAATTTCATGATATGCTCCTTGGTGAACTCTTTGCCTAGTCTTGCATCCGTTATCCCTCTGCCATAGAAATCCACATAGGCCCAGCCGTTTTTCCTCTTCTGGAGCAGTATGCCGCCGAGGGCGAGAAGGTTCTTGAATTCCTTGAAATCGTTAGCCGACACCGCACAGTCCTTGATGTTTTTCCGCATGCGCGCCAGGATTGTCTCCCGCTCCGTCTCCCACATCCTAAGCTGCGAGGTCTTGTGGTGCTTGCGGGCATTTTGTGCCCCCCAATCCCGTTCCTGCTCGATTCCCTTCTGGAGCTTGCGTCTGTCCTTCGCCTTCCTGACCGCAGCCTCACATTCCTCCAGATGTTTGAGGATTGCCTCCCGGCTCTGATACGCAGCATTCTCCGTCATATCCACCAGCTTGATCTGGGCTCTGGTAACCGCCACATAATAAAGATTCAGTTCCTGGATGAAATCCTTGAACCGCTCATCCTGCTGCTCCAAGGGGCTCATCCCTGCCTTGAACCTTGCCGCATTGAACCGGCAGCTCATATAGCGGAACCCCAAATTCGGGAAATCATCCATCAATCTTACAGTATGCCATTCCAAGCCTTTGCTGGTATGCGCATTGGTCAGCACCAGCGGCGCCTCCGGCCTGTTCATGCGGCGGGCAACATCCTGCAGTTCATACAGATCATCCTCGTAATTCTCCGCAATCTTCATCGCTGACAGTATCTCCACATCCGCGGTGCTCTCAGCATACTCCTTCAATTCTTCCTTGCTGTGCAGCCGGTTCAGGAACTTGAATTCCCCCACGAAGTCATGGCGCCGGTCAAAGAGGAATTCCTTGACCGCAATGGCTGTCTTGAATACATCCTCAGGCTTCTTGACCAGATAAACACGCTCCGGCTTTTCCCGATACTCGTCAATCAGATCCACCAGCGCCGAATTTGTCCGGGTAATGCAGGCTGTCTGCTTATTCTTCAGCTTCGCCTCGTTGATCATGGAATGCATGGGGTAGTATGGAACCTGCCCATCATAGAGCATATCCATGAACACCTTCATGTAGAGATTGGCCTTGTCCAGGATCGGCTGGCGGGCACGGAATGAATTGGTCAGCTGGAGCGTTACATCAGCCTTCTGCCGTGCCAACGCATTGATAGCTCCGCGGAATCCATAGATCGACTGATGCGAATCGCCGACAAAGATCCGGCTGCAGGCAGCCCGGTTGATGATACTCAGCGTCACGGGATTGCAGTCCTGGCTCTCATCCACCAGGATGCAGTCATACCGCCTGCCCAGACCTTGTTCCTCCGGTGACAGCATCTGGAAGAGCTTCAGGTAATGGTCATGCGGCATAGGCAGTCTTCCCTCCGCCACCAGCTCAAAGATCTTCTTTACCTCGCTGCTAGGAAAATCATGCTCAGCGGATATAAGGAAATCCCTATATCTGCCGAGCATCAGGAAAAGCTCATGATTCGCCTTGGAGGGGAAACAGTCATGAAGCATATCGATCTTGATAGCCGATAGGACTGGCCGCGACCCGCTAGAAAAGAAATGCCTGTATGCCATGCTATGCATGGTCATCGCCCTGGTGTTGGCCGGAAATACCTGATTGGCCTTATCGGCGATGCTGCGATTGAAGGCCAGATACAGGAACCGCTTCTGCGGATTCGCATTGGTCACAGCCAGCAGCGTGGTGGTCTTGCCCGAGCCCGCACAAGCGTCGATCTTCATGACCTGCCCAAGCCGCAGCTCTTGGGATGCTTTTATTATCTCTATCTGTTCAGCTGATGCACGCATTGTTCCCTCTCGTTTCCCTGTCCACTACCATATTGCCTCTATCTTTTCCGCCAGATCTATGATCCGTCTTCATAAAATCAGCAGCGTGAAATCTTCCCGCTGCTGATGCTTGCCATGTCATGTCCTGCCAACGGACCGCCAGCGCATAATGCGTATATTATACTCCCTTTGACCATCCTCTGTCCACGGCTTTGCTAAGACCAGCCTGCGCTGGCAGCAAGCAGCGGTACTGTTTCCCGCTCGTACATCAGATCTTCCTGCGCAATACAATCATATCCACCAGCTGTCTTCCCCCTTCCAAGATGGCATGGTCATAATTATCCAGGAAAAAATCCTTTCGCACGCCATAGCGGACAAAGCCACAGTGCTCATAAAAGGGGATGGTAAGCGGACTGTCCCCTGTACCGGCCTGCAGCTCATCAAAATCCGCTGCATAACGATCCGCCAGGAATTCGATGAGTTTTTTCCCATAGCCCTTCCCCTGCGCCTCTGGTGACACTGCGATATTCTTCACTTCCAGCACGCGGTTTCCCGCATCCATGACTACGCATTCAGCCTTTACGCCATTGTCTTCCAGCACATACATCGTGCCCTCAGCCAAATACTTCGCGATCATGCTCTCCTGTTCATCCGCCAGCAACAACAAATCGATGTGTTTCTTTTTATCGGGCTCCTTATAGATCCTCACGTCGCTTCTCTCCCCTCGCATGCTACGATATGGTCTTTCCCAGCTAAAAGGCCTGTTGCATGTCGTCCTGCTGGAAGCAGGGATTTCCCTCTCTTTGGAAACAACTGTTGCAGCCAATACTTTCGGTTGCTGCCCACCAAAACCACTATCCTGCTCATTCTAAGCCCTCCCATCATCCGCAAGCTATGCCCAATAGCAAACCTGATATTTAAATAAGGATTTTACACCTTTACACCCCCTGCGTCAACAATTGAAGTTTTCCGGTAAAGTTTGACATAAAAGCAAAAGGGGCTGTGCATAAGTAATTTCTCACTCATGCAACAGTCCCTTAAAAGGCCGTACTGCACTTATGGCAGGCGGACTCTCCCCTATACTGCGTGCCCGGCGGCGTTTACACGCATAAAAAACGACAAGCGCCAATTACACAAATCTGCACACATGGTCAACCGCAATATCCGAAAAGCCATAGGCTTCCGCTTTGGTGAGTTTGCCGTTTGCTATCTCATGGAGCTTTTCCAACAGCATTCCGCCGCTTTCCTCAATGGTCTGCTCACCACGGATAATGCCCGATAGATCCACGTCCATATTATCTTCCATCCAACTATAAGTATGCTCATTGGCAGTCACTTTGAGCACTGGCACAATGGCATTGCCCGTAGGCGTTCCCCTGCCCGTGGTAAAGATGATGACCTGACAGCCGGCGGCCGCCATGGATGTTACGGAAGAAATATCGTATCCTGCCGTATCCATGACGATAGCCCCGCGCTTCGTGGGCGGCTGCGCCTGTTCCAGCACCTCCACGATGGGACGGGTGCCGCCTTTGCGGATGCAGCCAAGGCTCTTTTCGTCAATCGTGGACAAACCGCCCGCTTTGTTGCCCGGTGTCGGCTGGCCCGCCCGGCAATCCTGCCCTGCGGCGAGTAAATGTTTTTCATAGTCCTCGCACACCCGGATGATCTGGTCATGGATTTCCGGCGTGGCCCCCCGGCGGGCCAGCACATGTTCGCCGCCTATCCACTCAATGGACTCGCTCATCATGGCAGATGCGCCCAAATCCACGAGCCTGTCACTAAGATTGCCCACCGCAGGATTGGAGGCAATGCCGGAAGTAGCATCGCTGCCGCCACATTCTATCCCCAACAGCAGCTCGCTGATGGGGAATTTTTCTTTTTGCTGAAGTCCGGCTTCAGCCGCCATTTCCCGTGCAGCCCGCACAGCTTTTTCAATGGTCTTCAATGTGCCGCCTTCTTCTTGTATGCCAAAGGAAACTACCGGCTTGGAACACTTTGCCTGTATCTTTTCCCGCAACTGGGCATGGGGTACGGTTTCACAGCCCAGGCCGATGATGACCACGCCGTAGACGTTGGGATTCAGGGCAAAACCCGTGAGCACCTTCTGGCTCATTGCCGTATTAGCCGCCACATCACTGCAGCCGGTGTTAAAGACAATATTCACAGCGCCCCGCACCTGGCTCGCCACAATCCGGCAGGACTCACTGCTGCAGGCACAAGTGGGCAGGATCAGAATATGATTGCGGATGCCGGGACGGCCTTCTTTGCGTCTGTAACCGTAAAATTCCATATCATTTACCCTCCTTGCCCATTACATACTCACTGGCATAATCCCGGGGAATGCTGCGGATATTCTCATGCGATACCCAGCCGCCCTGCGGGATATCCCGCAAAGTTTCCCCGATGATTTCCCCATACTTATAGACCATCTCGCCCTTGGCAATCGGCTTCAAGGCAATCTTGTGCCAAATGGGAATCAGTTCGACAGCCCTAACCTTGGCCCTGCCGCCGCCATGACAGATAACCATGTCCTCCGGCTGTGCTTCGCTGGTGCAGGTGGCCACATTGTCCTTTTCGTCCAGCAGAATCGCTTTCTTTTCCATAAAGTTCTCCTTCCGTCAAATCACTTCGTCCATATCTAGCAGGTATTTCCCATAGAGCATATTCCACTGCGCCGGAGTCATGTCCTGCTTTTTTTGCGATTCCAGCTGATAAATTTTCACTGCCTTATGCGTTCTTGCCATCATTTTTTCGGCCCAGATTTTCATTGCCTTTTCCATCATCATTACCTCCCGCTTCACATTGACCTTTTCTGTCTTCATCATAGCGTATTCAGCCCCAAATAAAAAACACTTATAATCGATTTATCTATTGAAAAAACCGATTGATTTCGTTATGATGAAGCTAGTCAAAGGAGGTGCTGCCATGAATATCCAGCAAATGCAATACTTCGCCGAGGTTTGCCGTCAGGAAAATGTTACCAAAGCGGCCGCCTATCTGCATATGTCCCAATCCACGCTGAGCCAGTCTATGAAAAATCTCGAAGCGGAAACCGGCCTGAACCTGTTCCGCCATGTAGGGCGCAATATCCAGCTCACCGCTGACGGGCAGGCTTTGTTTCAGGAAGTGGAAAAGATGCTGAAGCAGTTCAAACGCTTTGAAGCCAGTGTCAAAGAGATTGCCAAACGCCATAACCGCCTGCAGCTGGCCGTACCTTCGCAGATTGCCACCATTATCCTGCCGCTGCTTTTGGGCGAATTTTTCCAGCAGCACCCGGAAATCCAGCTGGAAATCACAGAGCCAGCCGGCGGCGCCGCGCTGGATATGGTAGAGCGGGAAGAAGTCGACCTGGCCTTTGTCCACGATGCCGAAGGACGGCCCAATCTCACCCTGCGCAAATTATCGTCCTGGCCCATCTGCCTCTGTGTCCCACGCAAACATCCGCTGGCCAATAAACCAAGCATCACCTTGACCGAAGCAGCAGCATATCCCCTGGTTCTGCTCAGTCGTAGATTTATCCTAACCAAACGTGTACTGGCTGAATTTGACCGGCAAAAGCTCCAGCCACAGATTCTCCATTATTCCCCCAACCTTTCGAGCGTCTGGAATATCGTCCAGCAAGGCATCGCCCTGTCGATTCTGACCGGCAATGGCATTTTGCCGGATAGCGATCTTATTGCCATTCCCATAGAAGGACTTGCCCAAAAAGGTTTTATCGTCACCAAAAAAGGCCGGCAAATCTACGCGGACGAACGCTGTCTTATCGACTTCGTCCGGCGTAAATTTGCCGACGCTCCTAAAAATATGAAAAGTTCCCCCTAAATACAAGATAAAACGCTTGACGACAAATCTCTTGCATGCGAATATCTCGCATTATACAAGCCTCCCCAGGTCATCAACCGTTTCAGATACCTCCCACAAAGCAAAATTCATTCTAATTTTAAAATGACTAAATTTGACTGGTCAACTTATGCTATAAGGTTTCAGTTATAATCATTTCCCTTGCCCCTGTCCTGCTTCCTTCATCGCGATAGATTCCAATAAATCGGCAAGGGTAACCTTCTTGAAGTCAGCCAGCATGTGTTGTCTGACTTCTTCGAGCCTGTCACCTAACACTCCATGGATAATCCGCCCTATCGGACAGGCCGGATTATGATTCTCTTGAAAATGAAATAAATCTTCATCTTCTTCCACAGCCCGAAAGACATCCATAAGCACCGATTAATCAGCTGGCTTATGGATGGCTCTTTTTGCGCCCATTATTTCACTTCGATATCCAACACTTTCTCAATGGCTCCCGGCTTTTCCTGAAACAGTTCCAACACCAGGCCATCGGGAAGCTTCACCCATTTTTCCGGCTTCCCTTCCAAGGGACGTACACCTTCATAGGTCAGCATTTCCTGCAAAGCCGCCTTGAAATCCTGCACCACAATGCCTAAGTGGTGCCCCCGTCCTGCTGCTGGATCTTCCGGAGCAGCCACCAGCTGCAGGCCGCCTTTCAGCCATACCTGCTGTAAAACGCCATCCTTTTCCTTACGCCGTGTCTCCGTCATGCCCAGTACCGTCTGAAAAAAATTCAGACTCCATTCGATATCTGCCACGGTCACTGCCGCATGTTCAAGATAAGATGCTTTTGGAGTCATCATCGTTACCTCCTGTTCTTAAGACCTATATTCTTATGGCAATTATCTTCTTCCTTGTCACTTTTTTATACACCATCTTTCCTATACACAACCACCAAAGAAAAGGCATGAACAATGTTCTTTGCAAGAAATCACATTTAGGAATTAGCGCTCAAGCAAACTTTTCCCTAATTCATAAGCCGCTGCACATTGCTGGGGAAACATCTCCTCACGATAGGCTGCTTTGGCCTTAGGATCGAAGATCGAAGACTCATATTTGTCATAGTCGGTAAACTGGGTCGTATTGTACGCATAAAGCGTCTTGGTTTCCGCCCGCAGGATTTTGCTCGCAAAGCCTTCGTGAACGGCAAATTTTTCCCGCATGCCAAACTGCTTGACATGCTCCTCGGTCATATTCATGGTGTAGATAAAGGCATTGGGCAGAGACTTCGGAAATACCGTCGGTATTTCGTTGCTGTAAATGTAATTGGAAAACAGCAGCCGCTCGATAAAGGCGCTCATGCCGGAAGAAAGATTCATAAAGTAGACTGGCACACCCATTATGAGGGCATCGGCTTCCTTGATGCGCTCGATAACCGGCGTCAAATCGTCCTTCATTGCGCAGGTGCCATGCTCCTTGTCCTTGCGTTTGCAGTAAAAACAGCTGATACAGCCTTTGAAGTTCAGGCTGTAGAGATTTATGAGTTCCGTTTCCGCACCAGCCTCCTGCGCGCCCTGCAAGGCCTGCTGCAAGAGTTCTGCCGTATTGCCGTTGCGCCGCGGGCTGCCATTTATAGCAATCACTTTCTTCATCGTTAAATCCTCCCATCAACCAATACACAAATACTTAATGTATTCTTCGACACCAGCCAAAGATTACCTGCTCTGCAAAAAATAGCCTGACAAAGCTATGCGCCCTGTCAGGCTATTTTTTAGCGTTTGATTTCCTGATACTCAGCCACCTGGCCTACGCTGAAGTGGAGATTTCCCGGCTCCGCTGAGTGATGGTCACCAGCTCGGGGAAATTGTCCTACATAATATGAAACGCCTGAATTACTTCCTGATCTGTCACAGTCAAAAGTCACCTCAATCCTTCAGCTTAAATACCTTCTTCGGCTGGCCGCAGAGCGGGCAGGCAAAATCATCCGGTTCCGCCTCCAAGTCACCGACATGCTCATAGCCGCAGACCGAGCAGACATAGATTTTCTTGCCGGCAGCTTCCAAAAGTCCCGGGCAATGCTTTTCCAAAATCTTCGCCAAAACAACGCCATGATGGCCTTCCTGCTTGGCAAAGATTTCCATTTCATCGGCAGCTTCGGCAAAACCTGCTTCGCGGAATTTATCGGCCATAGCCTTGACCTTCTTTTCACCGCTGGTTTCTGCACTCATCAAGCCGCGCACGAGCTGCCAGAAATTCTTGGGCAGCATGCCGTTTACTGTGGCATAGAAACCGGCATGGACTGCCTCCTGATTTGCCGCCTCGATAAACTGCTCAGCCACATCGTCAAGCCCCTGCTCTTTAGCCAGGCGCGCCAACGTATAATACATCATCGTGCCCTTGGCTTCGCCCAAAGCCATCATTTCTGCCATTTTCTCCAGCGGGGTTCCCTTCGTGATACCATGTAAGCTCATTTCACTCTCTCCTTTATCCTATCATACACATAATCGTGACTACCTATAACACGCTTTTGATTATACGGCCCCTTTGTGACCTCTATGTGACTTTTATTTGTTTTTTTACAATCTTTTTGTAAAAGTTTTATTTCCGTGGTATTGATAGCAGACATCTTCACCGCAAAATCCACGGTGCGCAGCAATGCTCCCGTGGATTTTTAACGTATTTTCTTCTTACTTTTCTGGCACGACTGGCACTAACAGATAGCTGTCATATTTGCCACCCACATGGATAAGGTGTTTCCCTTTATTGCGTGTGGCTGGTGCCTTGACCGCAAGATTCGGGTGCGTGACTTCGGTATGATTGCCGCCCAAGATTTTCATGGCCGGCTTCTCGCCGGGCATAAAAGTATACCCCTTTTCAGGCACAGCAATCTTTGCCACACCAAACGGCGGTACACTGTCGGCCTTAGGCGGCTGGTAGGCCGCTATAGTCAGCTGCAGTTTTTCGCCAGCATGGTATTTCATGCCCATGGGCCAGATACCAATATCGACCGGCACAATCTCACCTTTTTGCAGTAAATCCTCATGGGTATGTTTCAAGACCGGCTCAGCAGGCGTGGATTTTTGCTTATCCAAGGCCCGCTGGGATACACGCAGATAGCCCTCGGAAACGGTGGGCATATGCGTCATGGGGTCAGCGATAACCTTGCCATCCTTATCGAGTTTTTGCACCGTAACCTGCAGTTCCATATCCTCAGCACCGTCTGCCTCTACATACGTATGCAGGTTCATATAGCCCGTCAATTCCGTATCCTGGTCAAAGGTCAGTACAAAATCGACAGCAGGCCGCTCAGCCTGCGTATCATAGCTGACCACCTGTTCCTGGGCCGCTTTTCCCCAGCTAAGAGTCTGTTGACCAGTCAGATATAATTTCTTATACTGCGTTCTGGCCAAAGGAAATTCCTGCTCGACTCTGTCCACCACATCTTTATGCCCAGGGTCAAGGACCGATAGCCGCACCCGCGGCGTCTTCTCCCAGTCATTGGCTACGCCTTTTAAATAATGATCGAAGAACTTGCGCAAATCTTCCACATGTTCCGGCTGATAATAGTCAGCCCACTCATTGGTATTGTGCACACGCAGCCATTTATTTTTGCTGGGAATCTGACGGAAACCGGCAAAGGTACCGTGTGTATGCACCGGATTGGTGAAGCTGGCTACCACATAGGCCGGAATATGGATATTCTGCAGTTTGGCAATCTTATCCTGCCAATAGGCATCGAGCAGTGTATGCGTCACCACCATACGCGGCTGGTCCTCAATATAATTTTGGCTGGCAAAAGTTTCCCAAATCCCCTCTGGGAATACGGGATTCGGAATGCCGCCACGATTAGCCGTCTCGCGGAAATGATCGACAAAGCCCTCCCATGGTGCAATGGCTGCTAAATGCGGTGGCTGCTCGCCTGCGATAAACCACTGCGAAACCGTCAGCCAGGAGTTGCCGGACATGCCTATTTTGCCATTGCTCCAAGGCTGCTTGGCTGCCCACTCGATCGTATCATAGCCATCCTGGGAATTCTGGCTGCCCCAATAGTTTAAATTGCCCTCCGAATGATATGCCCCACGGCTGTCGGGATTGATGATGACATAACCCTGCGCCACCCAATAGGCCGGGTCCGGCGCTTCGAATTTTTCCAGGCCGGAAGTTGCCGCCTGCGGGACACCAGCCCGTCCCGGCACATCGTCAAGCCATTGGCCGCCGATTTCCTTGCCGTAAGGACTCCAGGCCATGATGGCCGGATGCTTTGCCTCATCTGCCGGCCGGAAAATATCCGTATAGATAACCGTGCCGTCACGCAAAGTGACTGGCACATCTTTTTCAAACAAAATATCGCAGGTAAGAGGCTTAGACCCCTCCCGGCGGATCGACCCTGCTTTCAGAACCATCTTTTCCTGTTTTAATCCGGCAGCACGGGCACGCGCTGCCGAAACCGGCAAGCCTTTACGATAATAAACCTCTACGGTTTCACCACCGGCCATCTTCTGTGGCAAGCTGATGGCTGCTTTTTCTGCCGCCATTGTTCCCGGCACTGCTATCCCCATGGATAAAGCCGCCAATCCCAGACAAAACATTTTACGCATAGATCCCCTCATTCTATGGCCCCCTATATTACAGATATTTATCTTTTTCCCATCATACATTATAATACTTTTGTATTGTTTTGTTAATTTTCTTATTTATCATAAAGCAGGGAGAACATTATGACCACTTACGCTTTTTATCAAACTCCATTCGGCCTGCTGAAAACAGGCATAGCTAATGAAACACTTATCCGCATCAGCCTTGTGTCCCAACAGGACGAAAAAAATCATCCCACATGCCTCAGTGACGAAGCCTATGCCCAGTTACAGGCATACTTTGCCGGCAAGCGTACAGATTTTTCTCTGCCATATGAACTTACCGGTACACCTTTTCAAAAGCAGGTCTGGGCTCAAATTGCCCGAATTCCCTATGGACAGACAGTTACCTACAAAGATATTGCCCAGGCTATCGGTAAACCACGTGCCTTGCAAGCAACAGGCCAAGCTGTAGGTGCTAATCCCCTGACCATCCTCATCCCCTGCCACCGCGTTATCGGCAGCAATGGCTCATTGACTGGTTACGCCTGGGGCCTGGAAATGAAACAAGCCCTGCTAAAACTCGAGCAGGGCTGCGCAGAATAATACTGCAAACTTTATACACTCACTTTGCTGCTGATATGCCACGCAGTAAATCTGCGGCTTTCACCTCTTTATGCCTGTACCGTTTACGCCCCTTGGTTATGTCGCCATAGTCAATAGCTTTGACCGGACAGATATGCAGGCAGCCCAGACATTCTACGCATTTATGCTGCCATACAGGCTGACCATTGGGGCGTTTTATATTATCCCTGGGACAGATTTTTTCGCATAAGCCACAAGCCGTGCATTTCTCCTTGTCACATTGGAAGTTTTCATCTATCGACTGCTGCCGGGCCTGCCATTTATCGTGATAGCTCTGGCAGAATTTTTTGAGCAGCTGCCAGGTATCATGATGCTCTCTGCCAGCAATAGCTTTGGCTATTTTCCTTATTTTCTTCTCCGCCAGCCATGCCCGTATCGCTATTCGCCAGTCAGCCGCAATGTCCCGATAAGGAATGTAGTTCGATACCAGCCGTACATACCATTTCGCCTGAACCTGACAATTCTTAGCCGCCAGTATCTTTTCCATATCCATAAATGGTGTGCCCCAATAGGGCACACCGCAGGTCGCAACAGCAAAAACATACGGCGAATTTGCCAGCGTCAGCTTTTGTAAAAACTCCTCCACTTGCAGGGGCAGGCCAAAATAGTGCATCGGAAAGACAAAGCCCACACAGTCAGTATCAACCACTGGTGCTTCTTCCTGCCCAGCGGTCACCAATGACCGCAACTCTACGTCCGGCAAAGATTTTTGCAATTCTCTGGCCACATAAAGTGAATTGCCTGTCGTTGAATAATAATATATTATCATACGGATTTCTGCCGCCTCCTAACATGCTTCAGAATAAATAAGCAATTATAACGCCGTTGTTCCAGGTTTACCATAGGCAAGACTTCTTCTTCCGAGCTATATTCTTTTCTCTACAGATTCACTGCATTTGCCGCAATGACTACAGCCATTGCAAATCAGCCTGCTGCCGCAGGCATGGCAGTGCGGTCCATCATAAACCGGTTGATAGCGATCTTCTGGTGGAACCGGCAGGCCAATACTGTAGCATAAAGCAAAGTTCATGGGCCTGCCTACATAATTCAATCCTGCCCGAAAGGCTTGCTCAGCCTGTTTCTGCTTGCTGGTCAAGCGATAATGCCTGCCATCTTTTATGAAATGCGAACCGATTTCTATAAACGAAAAGGATACATTAGCCGACCGGCACTCTTGGTGCAAAGCCAGCACCCAATCATAGCTGCATGGCCGTGCCCCCTCATAATTCTCGCCGCCACAGATAACCTGCTCGATAAAACCTTCCTCCAGATACGGTTTCAGGCTTACGGCCCCAACCAGCGGAGCGCACATCACGCCTTTATGCCGGAAGGGTAGCTCCTTAAGCAACGGCAGCCGGATATCGGCCATCTTTTGATTCTCACAGGTAACATTGAACCAAATATTCTCCCAGCCGCTGCCAAAATCCTGCGGCAAGCAGTCAGCCACCCGTTCTGGGCGCTTGGTCAGCAGATAAAAGATGACATCCGGCCGCTGGCGCATGATTTCCCAGGCTTCTGCCCGCCATCTATCTGCTTCTGCCAGAAAAAAATCCGAAGTCATACATACCCGGATGAGTTCGCCGCTTTTTATTTTATAGCTGCCATGGCGGTCTTTCTGCAAGGGATAGTTAAAATTCTCCGTCCGGTAAATGTCCGCCCCATCTTTTCCCCGTTGCTTATCCAGCGTGTACATATAGCAGTTGGCGCAGCCGGGACTGATTTTTTTGCAGCCATGCCACGGATTCCATATATCATGCATCTTTGACGTTCCATTTACGATTCATTGACCAATTTGCCGGTCATATGCTCGGGAATCAGCGCCAGACATTGCACGCGGGGCAGAGCGTGCTTCAATTCCTGTTCCAAGTACGCTTCATCAGCGGTAAATTTTCGCACCAGCGAGCTGCAGATTTTGCGAATCTTTTCCTCATCCGTCACCAGCTGCATCCGTCCAAAGACAACTACACTACGGATATTGAGCGCCCATTCCCCAGGCTTTTGCCAACCCTCATCGTAAGCACAATAGCTCACCTTGTCATAGGCCCTTATGGCATCCATCCGGTGTCCTTCCTTGGCACTATGGAAATAAAGGATACCGTCCTCCTCGCAGTACCAATGATTCATGGGGATACCATAGGGATAGCCGTCGTCCCCCAGCATGGACAACACGCCCCGCTTCGCTTCTCTCAGCACTTCTTTGCATTCTTCCTCTGTCAGCTGCTGCTTGAATCTTCGCATCTTCCGAAACATAATTTCCCTCCTACAAAAACAGCGCCACTTTCTTATCTGCCAAGACCTAACGATAAGAAAATGACGCTTTTCCCATTACCCGGTAGCAACAGGTGTCAATTCATATTCTTTTTTTAGAATAGAGCAAAAAAACATCTTTGTCAATCCTAATTCTGCTTCACTCCGTCACAAGCTGCACCGTTACGCCATCGCGGTTCAATAAAGCAGTCAATTCCTGTTTTGACATGTCAATATGTCCCAGCCGCGTATAAGCCCAGGAATTGGAACCATAAAAGATAACCAGCTTATTTTCTGCATAGAGGACAATATCCCCGTATTGGGTAGTTATCTGCCTATCTGCGCTGGTAATACTTTGACCGATAGGCCCCACCTGCTCAAAGCCGCCATAAGCTGACATTTCGATGGTCAACGGCAAAAGTTTCTGCAATGCCGCCGCAGAAGCATTCTGTTCCCAGGTAACGGGAACAACTTTATCATCAATGATGAGTTTCATCGCCTGCTCCTTCTTTGGTTCTGCCACGGATTTATTTTCCTGTGGGACAGCCTCGCCCGCCTTACTGCCAGTATCCGCAGTAGTCTCCTGCGCACCTGTGCAGCCGGATAGCAGCAGCATCACCGCCAGCATGACCACACTTATGATTTTCCGGTTTGGCATTGTCCTCTCTCCTTATGCAAATACAACTGCAAGGCATTATTTTGCAGACTTCAAATATTCCTGCCAGCCTGTCGGGCTTTTTCCAGTGCGGCATTGCCAGCAATATCACCTGTGTCCGTCACACCGCCACAGAAAATCGTCTCCTTCAATTCGGCCTTGTCAAAGCAGTCTACCCAACCCTGCACGCCGACGCGGGTTCCGGCTACGGTATCTGCTTCATCCTCTGCCGCCGTAGCCAGCAGATAAACTTCACGGAAACGATAATCCGAGGGAAACAACGGATTTGCCCGGTCCAGCAAGGTCTTTAACTGGCCACACATACCATAGTAATAGACCGGCGTTGCCAGAACGACCACATCCGCCTGACCGATTTTAGCCGTGATTTCATTGGCATCGTCCTTTATCACACACTGCATGGTCTTTTGGCAGGCCAGACATCCCTTGCAGAAATTTATGGTCTTATCACGCAGGGAAATCTGCTCCACCGTATGTCCGGCCTCTCTGGCCCCTTCGGCAAAAGCCGTGACCAAAGCCTCGGAATTGCTGTTTTTTCTTAGGCTCGTAGATATAACAATTACCTTCTTGCTCATAAGCTCTCCTCCATACACATGTTTTTATTTTACTTTAGCACTTGAAGTATACTCCAAGTCAAGTGCTGCTAAAAAATGCCCTGCAAAATCTTGCACATTTGCAGGGCATTTTGGATATTACTTCAGATTCTTATCAAAGAAGGCAAACAGCTTGTCGAAAGGAATCTTGTCCATTTGATCGTAGAGGTCTACATGGGTAGCACCAGGAACAACGATTTCTTCTTTCTCACCTTTGATGGCCGCATAGACATTATCGGAGAAATACTTGGAATGTGCCTTGTCGCCGGTAATCAGCATAACCGGTGTCTTGCCCAGTTCATCGATATTGCTCATGAGTTTGAAGTCAAAGAAGCCATATGGCGTCACCGAATCCCAGGCTAGTTTGTTGGAGTTGATGGCGCGCGGATGGAACGCGCGGCCTACATAGTAGCCAAAGAAATCCTTGATGACAGGGCTAGCATCGGCAGGCAGTTTATCCGGGAACATGGTATCGAAGGTTTCCACATTGCCCTTGGCATCTACGCCCAGCTCATGCGCACCACGGATAGCCTTGCCACTCTTGGCTTCTTCATTGCGCATCTTAGCCAGATGCTGTTTCACGATTCCCCGCTGTTCCGGCGTGTAGTAAGCCCCATTATAATGGTCGCTGATGCTTTCACTCATATCATACATCGCCGAAGTTGCCACGGCCTTGATACGGCTGTCACTGCCGGCAGCCGTGATAGCCATACCGGACAGACCACAGATGCCCATAGCCCCTACCTGATCCGGGTTCACGAATTTCAGATTGGAAACGAAATCCACAGCGGCATGGTAGTCTTCTGTGAAGATTTCCGGGGAGCCCATATTGCGGCGGCTGCCACTGCTCTCACCGGTGGTGGAGGGGTCAAAGGCTACGGCCACATAACCATGCTTGGCAAACTCCTGCGCATACAGGCCGGAGGACTGCTCCTTCACCGCACCAAAAGGCCCGGTAATCACTACGGCCTTGTACTGCTTGCTGGCATTAAAATTCTTCGGCAGATACAGATGACCAGCCACTTCAAAACCAAAGCGGTTTTCAAACTTCACATTCTTGGCTTCAATGGAGTTGTCAATCTTGAATACACGGGTGTCATTGTCCAGCTCGCTGATGGATGAACGCTGCATCTGCGAAGCTGTTGCTAAAGTTTTAGCCGGCGTTGCTGCCATCGTCACATCACTCCCCATAATGCCAAAGGACATCACGCCTGCCACCAGAGCAGCCAAAACCATCTTCTTGTTTTTGCCAATTTTCTTCAACATTTCTATTCTCCTTTACTTCACTTACATCTCTATGTCATGTTATCGTGACTTTACCTTATCACTTGAAGCAGACTCCAACTCAAGCATTTTATTTTAAGTTCTGCTGAAAGAATGCCTCAATTCTCGCAAAGGGAATCTTGGCTTTGTTATCGTAGAGGTCAACATGAGACGCACCGGGAACAATCACCAGTTCCTTGTTATCACCCTTGAGCTTTTTGAAGGCATCTTCGCCAAAGTAACGGGAATGGGCTTTCTCACCATGCAAAACCATAACGGCATTCTTGATTTCATCGGCATAGGACAGAATCGGCATATTCATAAATGAAAGGGCCGATGTCTGATTCCAGCCGCCGTTAGAATTCAGTGAACGGGAATGATAGCCGCGCTCCGTCTTATAGTAAACATAATAATCCTTCACGAACTGCGGCGCATCAGCCGGCAGCGGGTCAACCACACCGCCGGAGTTCTTGTAATAACCGGCCTTATAATCCGCCGTACGCTGGGCATTCAGGACCTCGCGGTTAGCATAGCGTTCTTTTTGCAACGTTTCCTTGTCTTTTTCATAGTCAAAGTAACCATTGGCGGTAACTCTGTTCATATCATACATGGTCGAAGCCACCGTGGCCTTGATGCGGGTATCGCTGGCTGCCGCATTGAGTGCCATGCCGCCCCAGCCGCAAATGCCGATAATGCCAATCCGATTTGCGTCTACATTATCCTGCGCGGACAGGAAATCAACGGCTGCAGAAAAATCTTCCGTATTGATATCCGGCGAAGCCACAAATCTTGGCTGACCACCGCTTTCCCCGGTAAATGACGGGTCAAACGCAATGGTCAAAAAACCTCGCTCAGCCATTTCCTGCGCATAGAGACCGGAAGACTGCTCTTTGACGGCACCAAAGGGGCCGCTTACCGCAATGGCCGGGAGTTTTCCCTGCGCATTTTTCGGCACATACATATCGGCTGCCAAGGTGATGCCATAGCGGTTGACGAAAGTTACCTTGCGATGGTCCACCTTGTCACTCTTGGGGAACACCTTGTCCCATTCCTGCGTCAGCTGCAATTTTTCGGCTTTAATCATTCTGTCGCTTTTAACTTCTGCCGACTTCATCCCTGCCACTCCTTTATCTGCTGCCTGTACACCATTTCCCATGATTCCCAAAGACATCACGCCTGCCACCAGCGCGGCCAAGACCATCTTTTTGTTTTTGATTATTTTCTTCAACATTTCTATTCTCCTCACTTCACTTACACCGTTTATCCTTTTGCTTGATTTCATTATAGCGATTCTGTTTTGTAATTACTAATACTTATAAAAAATATATTACTATGCTTGCCAGACATAGCAATCAACATCTTCAATGCTCAGACTGAACCATCAGCGACGTATGCACCTGTTTGCAGTAACATTGGCCCCAGACCGTCAGTGCGGCCAGCAGGCAGAACAGCAGACCGCCCAGTACCACATATTGCGTGCCCCAAACATCAATAAAATGACCGCTGACCGTAGTTCCAAGCACACAGCCCATATTAGCCGCCGTCAGGAACAGGCCATTGGCAAAGTCCGGCGCTTCCGGTGCGGCATTTGCCATCCAGTACTGATTGATATTGGCATTGATCCCGCCCAAAATGCCCCAAATGACTACGATAAGCCCCATCAACGGCCAAGCGCTGCCGCCGCCCAACAGGGCAATATAGATTACGGCTACCACCAGCGGAAAGATCTTGACCACGGGCAAGGGCCGCACCGTTAGCAGATGTCCCGCCAGCATACTGCCCAAAATATTGCAGATTCCATAGGCAAACAGCAAAATGCTGATCAAGGACGGAGCTACGCCAGCGACAACACCCAGATATTCGGTCAGATAGTTGAACACGCCAAAAATCGAACCGTTGAGAAAAATCACGGCCATAATAGACACCCAAAGCATCGGCTTGCGCAAGACCGCCAACTGGCTGCCATAACTCATAGCCGTCTGCACCGGCATGGATGGTACCAGCCAAATAGTCAGCAGAAGCACCACCAAGGTCGCCAATGCGAAAAAGGCCATGGATGCCGCGAGCGAAAACTGCTCTGCCAAAAAGTTGCTGATGGGCACACCGGCTACCATCCCCGCTGCCACCCCGGCATTGATTTTCGCCACAGCCTTAGGTTCTTCGCCCGGTTTAGCCAAAGCCGCCGCCACCGTAAACGCCATGGAACAATAAACCGGATGGAAAAAAGCCGGCAGCACCCGGACGGCAAGCAGTACCCAAAAGCTTTCTGCAAAGACGGCAATCACATTGCACAGCGTGAACAGTCCCAGGATAAAGACCATCAGATGTTTGCGATCAAAGCGTGACAACAATAGCGGCATGGTCGGCCCCGCCACGGCCACGCCCAGCGCAAAGAGACTAATCAGCCAGCCGGCCTGCACAACCGTTACTTGATAAGTTTCAGCAATATAGGGCAGTATACCGATAAAGCCCATTTCCGTATTCAAAATGCCGAACACGCCTGTGGCCAGAATAAACAGCAGCACTTGTTTGTTCTTTATGTTTTCATGACTCATATCCCCACTTCCTCTCTGCCTTCATTATATATTCTCCACTTATCCAATACTAATGCTTATATAAAATCTCGATCTATGCTTTACAGTAATAGATTTCTCATAGTAAGATAGAGAAAAAACCAGGCAAAGGAGTGGAACCATATGGAGCTGCGAGTACTTAAATACTTTCTTACCGTAGCACAGGAAGAAAGTTTTTCGCGGGCGGCAGAAAAACTGCATCTGTCTCAGCCCACCTTATCCCGCCAATTAAAAGAGTTGGAAGACGAATTTGCAAAGCAGCTGCTTATCCGTGAGCCACGGCGCATACTGCTGACAGAAGAGGGTCAGCTGCTGCGCCGCCGCGCTGAAGAAATCCTGTCACTGGTGGATAAAACCACTGGCGAGCTTTTGCGCCACGACGAAATCAGCGGCGATATCCGCATTGGCGCTGGCGAGTCCATTCACTTCGGCCTCGTCATGAAGGTGGCACAACAGCTGCGGCAGAAATATCCGGGCCTACGCTTTCATATTGTCAGTGGCGATGGTGCCACCACCATGACACGGCTGGAGCGGGGTTTGATTGATTTTGCCTTTGTCTATGGACGGCTCGACCCGGCTAAATACCAGGAACTGCCCTTACCCGTCCGTGACCGCTGGGTGCTGGTCTTGCGTCAGGATGATGCTCTTGCCCAAAAGGAAGCCATCCAAGCCGAGGATTTATGGCAGCAGCCCTTACTATTCTCCCGCCAGACGCTTTCGAACAGCACCCATGGCGATGAACTGCTGGCCTGGCTGCAAAAACCGCTGGCAGAACTAAATATCGCAGGTTCCTATACACTGCTCTACAATGCCACTTTGATGGTCAAGGAAGGCATGGGCTATGCCATCTCTTTCGATGAACTCATCAACACCAATGGCACCATTCTCTGCACCCGCCCGCTGGAACCAGCTATTTTCACAGAACCCTCTATCGTCTGGAAAAAAAATCAGGTTTTTTCCAAAGCTTCCCAAGCATTCCTTGCCGCACTGCAAGAAGAATTCGACGTCAATATCTGAAAGCATCACCGCTAACTAGAAATCCCTCAATAAGCACAGATTGGCGCCGTTCCTGCCATCGCCATGAACCGCTGTACCTTTTTTTTCCGCTTGACTTCGAGTCCACTCCAAATGCTAAACTTACAATATATGATAAAAATTTGACAACGAGGTGATTTTATGACCATCAAGGAAGTCAGCGAAAAGTACGATTTGTCTGCCGATACCATCCGCTACTACGAGCGCATTGGCCTCATTCCCCATGTCCCCCGCAAAGAAAACGGCATCCGCGATTTTGACGATGCCGCCTGTGGCTGGGTGGAGTTTTCCAAATGTATGCGCAATGCCGGTGTGCAGGTTGAAGCCCTGATTGAATATGTTGATCTGTTTTTCAAGGAGGGCACTGAAGAAGCCCGCAAGGAAATCCTCGTCGAACAGCGCGCCCGCCTGCAGAAGCAGTATGAGCAATTAAAGGCCACCATGAAACGGCTGGACTACAAAATTGCCCATTATGAAGAAATCATGACCAAGAACTGCCCGAATCACCAAAAATGATTTCCCACGAAAAAAACCTCTTATGACATTTGCCATAAGAGGTTTTTTCACTCATTTACTTGCCCCTGCAATCGGACAGTTACCAACTTTTTGCTGATACTTATTCCATGCAAAGTAACACCCAGCGGCCACCGCAATGACGCCTGTGCAGATTACACTGTACATAAACGTATAGCCATAGCCAGCCGCGACCAATCCTAACAAGCCAGCCGCAAGCCCGACACTGATATCCAGCGACCAGAAATACGTTGCCGTTGCAACACCACTACGCGATAGTGGTGCGCTCTGAATCGCCAATGTCTGAAAAGCAGGACTCAATGCGCCAAAGCCACAACCAAGAACTGCCGCCGACAGCAAAAGTCCCGTCATCGTTGAAATCTGACCGAAAAGCAGCATTCCCAATGCAAAACACAAGAAGCCAGGATAGATCGTATAATCCGGGCCCTTGGCATCAAATATCCTGCCCACCACAGGCCGAGTCAACACAATCACAGCAGCAAATACGGCAAAGAACATACTAGTTTCCTGCTGCAATCCCAAAGATTTCGCATAAAGCGGAATGAACGTCAGCACGCCGCCATACGCAAAGAATACCAGACCACCAATAGACGACATCACCACAGACTTGCGTTCAATAAAGTCATGGATACTGATACCCTGCCGCGTTTTTTTCACCGGTAAGATAACATGATCCGGCAAGCGCCGATGATTTGCCACCCAAAACGTGAATACGGCCAGAATCACCATGAAAAGGAAAAAAGCCTCTGCCCCCCAGCCGCCGATAATAACCAGTCCCAGCAAGGGCCCCACGACCATGGCCAGATTCGTTGTCAAAGCAAAATAGCCAATGCCCTCCCCTTTACGCGCCACAGGCAATACCATAGCAGCCATTGCCGCCGCTGCCGTAGTCGCCAGCGCAAAAATCACACCATGCAGCAGGCGCAGACTATAAATCCCTGTAAGGGTTTGAAAAAAATTGAACCCTAGCATGACAAGTCCAAAACAAAGTGTAGTCACAAACAACAACGAACGTTTATTCATGCTGTCGATAAGCCGGCCAGCCAACGGACGGCAAACTACAGTCCCAATCTGGAAAAAGGTCATCGCCATGCCAGCTTCCAGTTCTCCGCCCTGCAAATCATCCATAATAAAAATTGGCAAAGCTGCAACCATAATATACTGGCTCATAAAAACCAGAAAATTACAGCCTCCCATACTCAAAAATTCCGGTGTCCAAAGTTTGTTCATTCGCGAATCATTTCCTCAATCTGTACTAACATTTTCTTCATATTGGCTGTATCAGCCTCCCCTAATTCCCGCTCTAGCTGCCGATTTTCCTGCTCATCTGCTGCAGCCAGTTTATCCACCAGCAACCGGCCAGCTACGGTCAGCTGTAGCAGAAAAGCCCGGCGATCAACTGGATTTTGCTCTCTTTTTACATAATCTTTCTTTATTAGTCGATCCACGATTGCCTTGACCGTATTGGGGTCTTTTTTCATCTGCATGGCCAACTCTTTTTGGCTGACATCCGGTTTTTCGGCTAATATCTTCATCGCCACCCACTGCTCTACTGTCAATCCATAGGGGCTGAAAATTTTTTCAATATGGCGGTGAACCTTTCGCGCCGTTCGGCATATCAGATAGCCCAGCGTATCATCAATCCGCATCGTCATTCCTATGCTCCTATCGCAATAAAATAATACGTTAACGTACTTAATATTAATACGCTAACGTATTATTGTCAATACAGCTATGGGAGCTAGTTCATAAGCCCAACTCATTAAACCAGCTTTTGATTTCTTCTGCTTTAGCCTGCGGCGAGAACAGCTTGCCCGGCTTCCATTCCGCCTTACCCTTGGTCAGCTTCTGCAGATAGTCAGCACTCGTACCGATATCGCTGCCACCGGAGGTGCAGATAGCTGTCAACTTCTTACCCGTGAAATCATAGCTTTCCACAAAGGTATCCATGATACGCGGTGCCTGTCCCCACCAGATAGGATAAGCCAGTACAATGGTATCGTAATTAGCTATCGGCGCATTCTTATCCGCAAGTTTCGGGCGGGCACTATCGTTTTTCTGCTCCACCGTGGCACGGGTAGTTTCGTCATTATAGTTCAAGTCCTCTTTGCTATAAGGAACTTCCGGACGGATTTCGTAGAGATCAGCATTCAGAGCCTTAGCCGTATTCTCAGCGAGCGTACGGGTATTGCCCGTGGCCGAAAAATACGCTACGAGGATCTTGCCTTTGGCCGCAGGCACCTTGCTGTCTGCCTGTGCACTCTGCGCAGGTGCCGATACCGCCTTTTCTGCCGTCTTGCCCGACTCTGTGCCACAGCCCACCAATCCTAGAATCATCAACACGCCCAAACAGGCAATCCATAGTTTTCGCATATCATTATCCCCTTTCACGATTTGTCTATTACGTTATTAATCTACCACTTGAAGTGAACTACAAGTCAAGCCTTTATTTGTGCAGATGCCGCTTTACAAAATCTCGAATTTCGGCAAACGACTTCACACTGTCCTGCAAATCCGGCATGAGCAGAGCAAATTCATGGGACATCCCCGGATAAATGGTAATAGTCACATCAGTACCATCGTCCGCAGCTTTTTTCGCCAAAGCCAGATTCTCGTCTAAGAACAATTCATAGCCACCAGTCTGAATCAGCATGGGAGGCAGTTCCGATAGATCTGCATAAATTGGCGACAGGCGCGGATCTTTTGCCTTATAGCCCTTACTGTAAGCCGGCTTAGCTACGGCATTGAACATAAAGGGATTATTTTTTCCCAGAATCAAATCACGTTCCGCATTTGTCTTGCGCGAGGGCAGATTATTTTCCACGGTTGTCCAAGGCGAAATCAAGAGCAGCATAGCTGGCTGTGGCAATTTATGCTCTTTTAAGTACAGGGACAACGCCAACGCCAAATTGCCGCCAGCCGAATCGCCGGCCACGATGATCTTATCCGCCGATTTTCCCTGTGCCAGCAACTCCTTATAAACCACCACGGCATCGTCTAAGGCTGCTGGATAAGTATCCTTGGGTGCCAGGCGATAATCGACCATATACATCTCGCCTGCCTCTGCGAGAACGCCGTATTTTTCCGTCAGCTTGCGATGATTATCGCTCTGTCCCAGGACATAGCCGCCGCCATGCAGCTGCAATAGAACCGTCTCACGATTCCCCGCAGGATTTACCAGTTTTTCCGTTTTAACCCCCTTGAGCAGGAATTTTTCATGCTGCCAGCCATCCGGCGCTATATAACCTGCTTTTTTCCCTGTAGGATGCTTGATTTTTTCCATTTCCGCCGCCACATAAGCCTGCTTGGCCGAATTATCGAGCTGCAAGCCATCAGCAGGCAATGACCAGGCCGGCGCTGCCCCGGCTACGGAAGCCAGCCAAAAACTTACACTAGCAAGCAAAGCCGCAATTTTTTGTTTCCCGTACATTGCATCTTCCCCCTCTTACAAGTTAGCGCCGATCTTATATGCCATATCGGCAAAGGACGACTTTTCCACCAGACTGCGGGCACCGCAGCCTGTCGCCCAAACCTGCCCGACATCCTGCCATTCCATGTAGCGCACCAGCGTTTCATAATGATTGGCCAGTGCTTCCATCGTCCAATCGGCACTGTTATAGGCCGTAGCCATCATAATGGATTTCTTGCCATGCAGTTTCCCCGTACGGGAATAGAACCTATCTACGATTGTCTTTAACTGGGCCGACATGCCAAAGTAGTATAGCGGTGTGGTCAGCACGATAAGGTCAGCGGCCAGCATCTTGGGCATCAGCGTATTTTCGATGGCATCCTTGAACACGCAGGGACCATCCATGCCGCATTTGTCGCACCCCTGACAAGGATGCGTTTCCTCATGCGCCGCATCAAAGGTAAAGACTTCATGACCGGCGCTTTTCGCCCCTTCGGTGAACCTGTCTGCCAGATAAATCGAGGTGGACTCATTTTGCGGATGGGGGCTGCTGGTAATCACCACAATCTTCATGTTCTTTCCTCCCGAAACACTTCCCGGTACAAATTCTTTTGCTTCCTTACTGCTCTTTTCGCCAGTCAGAGCGCCCAGACCACAGCCGGAAAGAAACAAGGTCATGGCACCTGTGCCGGCAAGCTGTATAAATTCCCGTCTGTTCATAAGGATTTCCTTTCCTCAATGCCGCTGCTTATTTGCCTGCACAATCAGCCAGGGACGGTGCAATCATCGCGGCCTTAAAGGAACGCACTTCATAATCGGCCATACCGCCCGCGTAATACACATCGTCCCGCAGGATTTCTTCCACGGCTTCACGAGTTTCTGCGCCGGTAATCATAATCCCGGCCATTTCCTTGTCAGTATATGGCCCCACCAGCAGGAAATCGCCCTGCTCAAAATGCTTGGTAAACCAGGCAATATGCTGCTTGAAGAGCTCCTCACCCTTGCCTGCCGGGATCTTGTCTGCCTTTAACACCTGATTGATGATAAACATATTTCTTCCCCCTTACAAATTCTTGCCCGTTTCATAGGCTTCCTGCATGGCTGCCGATTCACGAATAGCACCGGGGGCCAAAGCCGAAGTGCCGATAACGGCACCTGCATTGCGCACGCCCACCTGATTGAATTCCTTGAAACAACCCACATACATAGCAAAATCCGAGAGGATATTGTCCATGAATTTCTTATCCGGTACGCCACCCAGGGTAAGCAGATAAAAATCCTTGTCTTTCAGAATGGGCAGCAAGGGATAGGTACGGTCCAGGAACCGCTTCATGAGCCCAGTCCAGGTAAAGTAATAGAGCGGGGATGCCAGAACGATAACATCTGCAGCCTTTATCTTTTCGAGCACTTCGGCCATATCGTCCTTCTGCACGCAGGTGCCGCCATTATTGTGGCAGGCACGGCAACCAAAGCAGTCACCGAACGTCTTATCCCGCAGTTCTACTTTCTCCGTCTCGTGCCCAGCTTCCTGTGCGCCGCGGATAAATTCATCTGCGAGGATTCCCGTGTTGCCATTTTTTCTCATACTGCCATGAATAACTAAAACCTTCATCGTCATCTCTCCTTACACATACACATTATCATGAAAACATTGATTCTTGCGAATTTTGGCAATATATTTTTGCCAGCCAAATCGCTTCCCAACGTGCATCCCCCAGATAAATGCCCCTGGCATTGCTCGGAACCTTCACGCCCAAAGCCCCCAGCTTATCCATCGCATAGCGTATTTCTGCAATGCTGCCCTCACTGCTCGGAAACGGCAGAGCTGCCACAAAGCCAAATTTATCCGGATATGACCGTCTTTTCCTGCGTAATATCACCAAGCCCCGCCAATACCAGCTTTGAGAAAATCACGCCGCTTCAAGGTATCCCTCCTCAATCCACGCTTAACAGCTTCCGCAGGCAATTATAGGAAATCTCATAGATGGACAAATACTTATAATCAATGCCCGCTTCGGCCATCGCTTTTTTCTGCTCCTCCGTAACCACGGCATAGGGGTAAATCCCATAGATAAAAGGAAAATACGCATAGATAAAGCTCTGTTTATTCTCTTCATCCATTTCCGGGCAAAACTTATCCAGACAATGACGCACCGCTTGCATGGACTTGCCATAGGAACGCTTGAACTCCACCAGATTCTCATAGCGGCTATTCCCTTCCATATCGAAATGATTCATGGAGAGAAGCTTCAACAGCCGTGACCGCTTTTCCAAAGAACGGGACAAGGCCTTCGCCAGTTCATCATGACTTAACGAATCGTGCGCAGACACGAGCTGCTCCAGGTCAGCCACCCACAAATCATACTCCCGCTGCATCAGCGCGAGAAAGATTTCTTCCTTCGTATTGAAATAGTTGTAAATAGCCGTGCGGTTAAAGGTCGTTACCTTGCCAATCTCTTTGAGCGTAATATCCTTGAAATTCATCGTCTCATAGAGCTTGGCACATGCATCAATAATCTCTTCGCGCCGCGCGAGCAATACTTCTTCCGAAACCTTTGGCATAAACAGCCTCCTGCAATTTACTTTCTTTAAAATGACATCGTGTAACTTATCTTGATTGCATTATACGGCCAAAATGACACCATGTCAATATAAATCGCAAAAAAATTCGCCACGCTTTTTCCGTGACGAATCTCTAGGCTTAGACAGTTCCCCGCAATATGTCTATTTTATCTTAAATATTCTTCTAGTACCAAACCTGCATCACTGATTTTCTTTGCAGTTTCCTTGCCAACATAGCGGAAATGCCAAGGTTCATAACTGTAGCCTGTGATACTTTCCTTTCCCTGCGGATAACGCAGGATAAAGCCATATTCTGCCAACAGTGGGTGTATCTGCGCAAAAATTTCCTTCTGCGCTATCATTTCGTCATTATCATCAATAACCTTTCCGTCCACGACCAGGCAGATATCGACAGCCAAGCCCGTATGATGCTCAGAATACCCCGGAACCGCTACATACTGCTTCACATAGTCGGCCCCATACTTTTGGGTAAATTCGGCCACGATTTCCTTTTGACGGGCTACACTCCGATAGACAGAATCCAGCTCAATCTGAATCCCCTTTTTCTTCAGGGCTTGGCGCAGCTGCTCAAAATGCTGATAGGTTTCCGGCTCAATCTGGAATTCCTTTCCAAACGCATTCTTCACCGTAATCAGCGGCAGTTTTGCCTCATAATCGTCCGGCAGCTTATGCGTTTTGTTGACGAATACCAAGTAATCTACATCACGGCTCACACCAATCGTACGAACCGCTTCCGGGCTTGCCGCCTCTGCCTCGTAAGCAAAGCTGCAGCATACCATAGCAGATAATGCACCAGCCAGTAGTTTTTTCTTGAATGATTTCACAATCGCACGCCTCTTTCTGTTTGTAAAAATACCATTGGTTATATTCGCTATAGTAGCAGCTTTTACCTGCCTTAACCCCTAAAAAATCCATATAGCCTGCATAGTTTTCCCCTAATTACCGATACAGATATTTCTGCTCCAACTTTGCTAAGGTTCCATCCATTTTCAGTTCTGCCAAGACAAAGTTGATATAGTTCAAAAACTCCTGGTCGCCTTTTTGCATGAGTATACCGCAGGAATGACGGGTGAAGGGGGCTTTCATCAGTGGCGCAGCCAATTTGTCATTCCGTTCGATATAACGGGCAGCCTCCACCGTTTCCGTTATCATGATGTCGGCGTTGCCCTCTGCCACCTGCTGGGGAATGTCAGCATTATCCTGATGAACGATCAGCTTGGCCTTTTTAAGATTTGCATGGGCAAATTTTTCATTGGTGCCGCCAGGATTGATCATGACACGCACCTCCGGCTTGTCAATGTCGGCAAGACTTTGATATTTCTTGGCATCGCTTTTCCGGCACAGAATGGTTTTACCGAAAGCACCTTCGCCATAGGCATCCGACATGGCCATGGTCTTGGCTCGTGCATAATTTCGGGAAATACCACACAGGGCGATATCAAATTTCCCAGCCAGCGTATCTGCGGTAAGCGTTGGCCAGCTCGTGGGCACATACTCGATTTTCACGCCCAAAGAGTCAGCAATCAGCTGCGAAAGTTCCGCATCAATGCCTTCGTAGACGCCTGTCTTAGGATTTAGATAAGACATCGGAATGTAATCACCAGTCGTACCGATACGGATGGTACCTCTGGCGGCAATATCGTCCAAATGCCCTGCAAAAACCGTTCCGGCGGTCAATAGCATCAGCGCTGCCCAGCACAGGAAAACACGAATCGTTCTGTTCATAAAATCATTCCTTCCTCACGGATAATTTTCTAACAATATTGCTATTCGCTCTATTACCTGTTTTTCCCTGTAAAATTTTCCCGAAAGTTCCGCAAAGCAGCGGCCGCCGGTGACAGATGACGCCCATAAGGATAACGAACCTCCTCAAATAAACAGAGACATGTAAATAGGCAATAGGCGTATATCTTGCTCTTTGGGGAAATTTTTCGTATAGAGAATACATTTATCGACAATCACGCAAAAGTGGTATCCCCTCCCGGAACATACCATAGAATCTCAAACAGGCAACAACCCTGTCTGCATAAGGATACCGAAAATATCCGGACAGCCAGTATCCGAAACGAACTGGCTGTTTTTTATTTGGTAAAAGTTCATGCAGCGAACCTTAAACTTCTTGCCCGTAGCCGCCTGCCCCATAAAATTACCATCATGCGTTCCCGTACAGGTCCAGCACACAGCGATTTTCCCCGGTTCGGTCACGCAGTCCTCCATATGCCATGATACATCGGAAAACGCCGACCGCATCATGTGCACAATCGCCAGATACCCTTTAGGCCCCACCAACGGCTCTGGCTGTGTCGGTGCGTAAAAGATGGCATCTGGAGCGATCAGTTTTTCCGCCAAAGCTTCATCCGCTGTATTGATCATCGTTTCAAACGCAATCAGTAATTGTTTTTCCTCGCTGTTATTCATGGTCAATAACTCCTTTTTCAATCAGTGCCTGTTATACGCTACTTTCTTGCTGCCTGTCAAATTTGACCGGTCAACCTGCAAAAAACCTTCCATCGCCGGCCTGTACATAATGGCCGACTTTTTCATTGTTGCCATAGGGGGGTAGTGCTTTCATAAGGAGGATGATTGATACCACTCGAAAAATGCATACTTAATTAACGCTCCTTACCGATAAAACACTGCGCTGCCCAGCACTGCGGGTCGGCGGCATAAAAATCGCGGTAGGCTTCCATCCTGCCAGATTTGTAAGCGCCATGATACATCATCCTTTCTCAACTATTATGGCTTTGCGCTTACAGGAACATCATAACAGGCAGAAATTCTTTTGTGAAATGCAATTATCTCATCATTTATGCACAAAGCGTATTAATTATGGTATCATGAAACACAAGAGGTGACGCTTATGAATATGCAGCAATTAGAATGCTTTACGACGTTAGCCAAAACATTGAATTACGCCAAAACGGCAGAACAGCTTTCCTTATCTCAGCCGGCGGTATCCCGCCAGATCCAAAGTCTGGAAACGGAACTCAATGCCAAACTCTTCAACCGGACCACGCGTTCCGTCAGCCTGACACCGGTGGGCTTTCAATTTTTGGACGATGCCCAGCAGATGCTGTCGCTCTACTATCATTCGCTGGAATGGATTTCCACCTTCCATCAGCAAAAGCGCACGGTTCTGCGCATTGGCTATGCCGATTCTCATGCCAACTGCCTGATCAGCAAGATTCTCACCCCCGTTCTGGCAGAAAATACCAATATCGTGCCCGAACTCATGCTTGACCAGACCGACGCCAACCTGCACCGCTTGACCACCAATCAGCTAGATCTGGTCATCGGCATGAAAGATGCCAAATTCCACGATGATGCTATTGCCTTTCAAAAGCTCTGCGATGATGCCTTTGTCTGTGTGGTAAATAAGCAGCATCCATTAGCGCAGAAATGCAAAAAGAGACGCCAAAAAAGCGTCTCCTCTGCGGATTTCTGGCCCTATCGCCAGATCATTGATATTCCACCTTATTTGTTAAAACATGTCTTTTCCCGCGGTCATCATATCGTACCGGTCAACGATGAACTCGATAACATCCTCTGTGCCACAACCAGTGAAGCCTATAATCTCGCCCTGGCAGGCGCAGGCTTTTCCCTGATTCCCAGCCATTTGGCCCCGCACCATAAGGAGCTTGTCTTTCTCCCCTGGGAAGAATCCCCCCACGCCCCCATGGGCATCTATTATCGTCAGCAATCAGCTCTGGACAAGAATTCGGCGATTTACAAATTCATCGGTGCTGCTCAAAACTGTATTCTTCCATGACCAAACCCGCACCGCTGAAAATTTTTCACGTCCTCAAGCAAAGTATTTCTCTTTCTCCAGCATATGATTCTCTTTGGCCAAAATAAAGGTAGTCGTGATATTGGCACTTTCATTGCAGACCCCGTTGAACATGGCAGCAATCGGCTCTACACAAAAGATGACCGAAATCGCCTCCGCAGGAACCCCCACCACAGTGAACAGATAGGCAATAGAAATAATGCTGCCACAGGGAATCGGTGGTTTATCAATCGCCATAATGCAAACAGAAACCCATAGCGTAAGAAAGAGACTGCCCAGACATCTCTGCCAGCTCCTATCGCCTGCTCACTGGCCCCCTCGGCAATAGTAACAACACTATCTGCGACCATATGCGAAGCCTGTGCCGACTGGTCAGCACTTGCCGTAAGCTGTTCACTGGCAGCAGCCACCTGCTGGGACATATCGGTTACATGACTGATGACCTTGCGCAGATTCTCAATCATATGGTTGAGCGAGCCGCCCAAAGCACCCGTTTCGTCATTGGCTGCGACCTTGACACGACCGGTCAAATTGCCATCGACAATCTGCCCGGCTTCCTCCATCAAATGCCCGATGGGGTTGCCCACCCGGCGGTTGAAAATGCCGATGAGCACGACGCAGAGTATCAGCATGACGATAAGGGCCATGACAATGCTCGTGTATTTCGCCTGCGTGATGGGGCTCGTATAATCAGATTTCGGTGCGACAAGAACAAGATTCATATTACAACGGACCTAAAAGAATTTTTTGTAAAAAATGTGTCAACTATTATTGACAACTTCATTATTGTGGTATAACGCCCCCATGACGCAATCGGCAAAAACGGCTAGCCTTTGCGCGTGATGGTCACACCGCGGATCTGCTCCGGCAGCAGGGCTGCGGCTTCTTTGTCTACGATGACAACAACATCGCGATGCAGCTGCAGGATCGAGGCAGGGGCCTCCGGCGTCACATCACCGCAAACTGCTTTGTATACGGCTTTGGCCTTGTTGCGGCCATTTGCCAGCAGGATGACGTGTTCAGCCATCATGATGGTCTTTATCCCCATGCTGATGGCATAGCGCGGGACTTCACTAGCATCCTGGAAAAAACGCGAATTAGCCTGGATGGTTTCCTCGTCGAGCTCCACCGTATGTGTGGTCGCCGCAAATTTCAGGTCTGGCTCGTTGAAGCCGATATGAGCATTCTGACCGATGCCGAGCACCTGCAAGTCGATGCCGCCCTTCGCTGCAATGAGCTTCTCGTAGCGTTCACCTTCTGCCAGCATATCCTTGGCCATGCCGTCGGGGATATGGACATTCTCCGGCCGGATATTGATATGCCGGAAGAAATATTCCTGCATGAAGTAATGATAGCTCTGCGGATTGTCCGGGCTCATTCCGATGTATTCGTCAAGATTGAAGGTTGTCACCTCCGAGAAATCCAAGCCTACGGTCTTATGCACAGCCACAAGGCGCTCGTACATCGACACAGGCGTGCTGCCGGTAGCCAGCCCTAGGACACTATCGGGCTTCAGATAGATCTGGCCGGCCACGATATTGGCGGCCTCCATTCCCATCTGTTCATAAGAATCTGTGATGACAATGCGCATATTTCTTCCCCCATCAACCATAAAGCACTCGTTTGACCTCAGCCAGCGTTGTCAGTCCCTGCTCTGCCTTGACAACACCATCCTGCCAAAGGGTCTGCATCCCCTGCTGCAGGGCCAGCCTTTCTATCTCCTGCCGGCTCCCCGTCTGGAGGATGGCCTGACGGACTGCACTATCGATCAGCAGGATCTCGTGCAGTGCCAGCCGCCCGCGGTAGCCCGTACCGCCACACGCCGCGCAGCCACGGCCGCGCCATAGGGTCTCCCCGCGCCGATACCTCTTCCCCAGCAGCAGAGTCTCTGGTGCCTCAGGCTCCGGCTGGTATTCTTCCCGGCAGTGCGGACATATCCTGCGCACCAGGCGCTGGGCGACAATGCCCGACAGCGTTGCTGCCAGGAGATAGGGCGCAATCCCCATCTCCAGCAGGCGGAAGATCACGGCCGCTGCCGTTTCCGTATGCAGTGTCGTCATGACCTGATGACCTGTCAGGCCGATGCGCACAGCCATCTCCGCCGCCTCCGCATCGCGGATCTCTGACAGCAGCACCACCTGGGTATCCTGCCGCAAGGCCGCCTTCAGTCCCGTCACATAGTCCAGCCCTGCCTTCGGATTGATCTGCACTTGATTGACACCTGGCAGCTCCCGTTCGACGGGATCTTCCAGCGTAAGCAGGCTGCACTCCGACTGGTTGAGCTCGCTGAGGGCGGCATAAAGCGTCGTCGTCTTACCTGCTCCCATCGGCCCCGCGATGACGAGCAGGCCTGCGGGACGATGGATCAGCTGCTCGAATTTCTGCTGATTGGCCAGGGAAAAACCGAGCTCGGCCACACGCAGAAGCTGCTCGTCCAAATCCATGAAGCGAAGCACCATCATCTCGCCATGCAGCACCGGCATGACCGATACGCGGATGTCCAGCCCCGCCCCCCTGCCATCGTCATAGCGGATATGTCCATCCTGAGGCCGCTGGTGCTGGGCAATATCCATCCCCGCCATGACTTTCAGCCGCGATAGCAGCGGCGCAGTAAGCTCCAGAGGTATCTGCTCGGCTGCCTGCTGCAGAATCCCATCGATGCGGTAGCGCAGCCGCATGCCCGTGGCGAGAGGCTCGAGATGCAGGTCGCTTGCCCGCTGCGAGATTGACCGGTCAAGCAGCCAGTCGGCTAACCGTACCACCGCCGACGACCGGCCAGCTGCTACATTGCCTTGCCTTACCTCCCGCAAGGCTTGCCCGATAAGCCAATTCCAATTTTCCTCTGCCGCCAACATAAAAATCACTGTCCTTATATCATGGATTGGTAATTAACCTTCCATTTCTACAGGACAGTGATTTTTTCCTTCCTATCTGGCAGAATCCCTTTTTAGTTCGTTGGTATCATCGAGCGAATCCACGCTTCAAAACTGCTGGGATTCCGCGTTTGTATCAGCACCGTTCCCGGGCCACGGAAACGGGTCACCAGGCACTCGCCGGACTTGATGCCGGAAATCCAGCCATTCGATGCTTTTTCGATGGTATAATCCATGTAATCCGGCCAGGCGACCAGATTGCCATTATCGATGATCACTTCCTCACCTTCGCCAAGCTCCACGGGATGGATGACACCAAAGCTGCTGACAAACAACGTACCTGTTCCCTTTATCCTCAGCACGAAAAAACCTTGTCCCGAAAAAAGGCCATGGGACAGGTTCTGCATCTTCGTATCGACTTCGATGCCTTCGGTACTAGCCATATAGCCGCCTTTCTCGACAATCCAGCCATAGGAGCCCGTAAGCGGCAAAGACACGATACCGCCAGGAAGCGCATGTCCGAGCATCACTTCGCCTGGACCGCGGGAGGCAATGAGCTCCTGACAGAAGAAGCTTTCCCCCGACAGGAATTTCCGCGCGAGTCCCGACAATATGCCGCCATTCATCTTGCCTTCCACATCGACAGTTGCCGACATCGTTATCATGGCGTCCGATTCAGCCTTCAGTCTCTCGCCCTGCTCCAGCTGGCACTTCACTACGGGGAATGCCTCTGGATATAAGATTTCATATTTCATGCCAATGCTCCTATCTCGTTTTTTCTCTATCGGTTGCAACAAAGACAGTATAGTGCTGCTTTCTTGCAGCAGCATTAGGCTTTGCTTATCGTCGCATTAAAAACGCGTGACTGCCGCTCTGCATACTATGCCGTAAGCGCAGCCCGGCAGTCACGCCTGGCTGGCTTTAACGCGTTCGACCAGATAAGCATAGGGCGCATGCTGCGGATGGTTGAGCAGCCGATAGCAGCCTACTGTGAACTGGCGGCAGGGCAGAGCCGCCAGTTCTGCTGCCAGCATATCGGCTTCGACCTTGCCCTCGGGATGGCCGGGATAGACTACGATCACGGCAATTCCATTGACCTTGAGCTTAGCTAGTGCCTGCTTGACCGCACACTTGGTGCTTTCATGACGCGTCACCGCCGTATGCTCGGCGCCTGGCAGATAGCCGAGATTGAACAGCACGGCGTCGAGCTGCCCGGGAACCTGCACGTCAAGCTGTTCATGACTTCCCAAGATATAGTGGATGCGCGCGGCATATTGTGCCGTACGCGCTTTGGTATTGGCGATGGCTTGCGGCTGGATATCAAAGGCATAGATCTGAGCCGTCTCTTTTGTATGCTCAGCTAAAAACAACGTATCATGGCCATTGCCAGCCGTCGCATCGACAACAACCTCCGCCCGCTCAAGCACGGGAACCAGCGCCATATGCATCAGCTTCAAAACATTACTTACCGTCTGCATCGTAAACTTCTCCTTCTCTTTTTGACCTATCGCTTTTATTTTACCGTCAATCACCGACTGGTTGCAAACCTTCTTGGAAAGCAGGCAGATTTTCCTTGGTCTTCACACGATTCTATATTAAAATAGGTCTATCGTTATTTTTAAAGGAGAATCGTTTACCATGTCCGTTACATCCTGCCGTCAATACTTGCGTCACAATCCAGATCTTGCCGCCGCACTCGTCTTTGCGCTTGCCGCCAGCTGCTTTGTCCCCTTCTCACCAGCTGCACTGCTTGGAAGCATCAACCTGCCGCTGCTCGGGCTGCTGTTCTGCCTCATGAGCATCGTCGCGGGTCTTAGGCAAAGCGGCCTGTTTGCTGCACTTTATCAGCATCTCTTCCAGGGCGAGACATCCAGCCGCACGCTCGGCCGCTTTTTCATCTTCAGCTGTTTTTTCAGCTCCATGCTGATTACCAACGATGTCGCGCTCATCATCTTCGTGCCGCTGGCCATCCTCGTGCTGACGGAGGTCCGCGCAATCCGCCTGCTGATTCCCGTCGTCATCTGGCAGACCATTGCCGCCAATATGGGCAGCATGCTGACGCCGATCGGCAACCCGCAGAATCTCTTCATCTACTCGTACTATGGCTTGTCGCTGCCAGATTTCCTGCGCATCACGTTCCCGATCGTGCTTATCAGCGGCGGCATCATCTACCTGGCTACCTTTTTCCTGCAGGACAAGCCGGTAACCATCGCCGCGCAGACCGGAGAGCACCTCGACTGGCACCGCATCCTTCCGCTGCTGCTGCTCTTCACCTTCTGCCTGCTCAACGTGCTGCGCCTCCTGCCTTTCCCCGCACTCATGCTTCTCGTCGTGCCGGCCATCGCCTTTCTCGACCGCCAGTTGTTCCGCGAGGTAGACTATAAGCTGCTGCTGCTCTTCACCTTCCTGTTCCTCGGCGTCGGCAGCCTTGCCCGCATCCCTTACCTGCAGACAGGGCCTGCCGAGCTGCTCACGGGACACGAGTTCTGGGTCTCCCTGCTGCTCAGCCAGGTCATCAGCAATGTGCCGACCACAGTCATGCTGACGCAGTACACAACGGCTTCGGCTCCGCTTCTGCTCGGCGTCAACCTCGGCGGGCTCGGTACCATCATCGCCTCGATGGCCAGTGTCATCTCCTTCAAGGCCTATCAGGGCACGCGTTTCCATAAAACCGGCCCCTACCTTTCGTTGTTCACCCTGGCCAACCTCGGCCTGCTGGCCATCCTGCTTGTTTATTATTATCTCTGCCTGTGATAGAATAGGCACCAAGGAGGGATTCACATGAAATTTGCAATCGTTGGCACGGGCGGCACGGGCGGCACGCTCGGCGCGTATCTCGCCGCCAGTGGCCAGGATGTGACGTTCATCGCGCGCGGCAGGCATCTTGCCGCTATGCAGCAGCATGGCTTGACGGTCCGCACGGAGCATCGCGGCGATATCGTCATCCAGCCGGTCAAAGCCTGCACCATGGATGACTACGCAGAAACACCTGACGTCATGCTTGTCTGCGTCAAATACTACGGGCTGGCAGATGCCATCGCACTGGCCCGCCGCACAGCCGACCCCAACACCTTGATTGTCCCGATCCTCAATGTCTTTGGTACCGGCGAAGTCATGCAACGCGAGCTGCCGGACTGCACCTGCCTCGATGGCTGCATGTATGTCTTTGCCAAGATTGGCAAGCCGGGCGTCATCCTGCAGCCCGAAAAGATCCTGCGCGTCTTCTTCGGATTCCGCCCGGGACAGGATCAGCGTCTGGCACCCCAAGCCCAGGAGCTTGAGCAGATCATGAACGCGGCTGGCATCCGCGCGCATTTCACGGCGCATATCCAGCGAGACGCCCTGCAGAAGTTCGCCTTCGTCTCGCCGATGGGAGCAGCAGGACTCTACTGCGATGCCGTAAGCGACGACTTTCAGCACGAGGGCGAGGTGCGCGAGCTGTTTGCCGGACTCATCGCCGAAGTCGTAGCCATTGGCCATGCGATGGGCATCGAATGGGAAAATGACCTCGTCGCCACGGGGCTCAAGATGATCGATGCCTTCAAGCCTGGCCTGCGCACATCGATGCAGCGCGATGTCCTGGCTGGAGGCGTCTCCGAGTTCGACGGTCTTGTCAACCGCATCGTCGCCCTCGGCCAGGAATACCATGTCCCCACCCCCCTTTACCAGAAGGTCAGCGACTGGGGCAAAGCCCATCATATCCAATAACCGCGAAAAACAAAAGGCGATGCCGCAAGCTTTTCTCTGCTTGCGGCATCGCCTTTTCCAGACCTCAGGCCTGCATCAATCGTCCATATCGCCGTAGCGCTGGGCAAGCAAGCGCTGTTCTGCACTGTACTTGCGCTGCTGGATATAACGATGGATGAAGATATTGGGGATCGCCACGCCAACGGCGATCGCGATGATGATGATGACGGCCGACACCCCGCTGCGGATTCCCGCGAGCAAGGCCTCCGAATTGATGGACTCGATATTGAGCAGGGCAAAGAGCAGCCGGTATAGCAATACACCTGGAATCATCGGGATAGCCGAAGGTATGGTCATGATGATGTTCGGTGTATGGAACCAATGGATGGCCCGGAGCGCGATGATACCGACAACAGCCGCGCCGAAGAAGGAACCTGCCGCCTGGGACCAGCCGAGCTCCAATACCGTGATATTGCGCAGCAGTACCGTGATGATGCCGCCCACAGCCACCACCGGCAGCAGGCGTTTCGGGATATTGAAGATGATGGAAAAGCCCATCGATGCAACGGCAGCGGCAATCGCCTGCGAGAGATAGAACGTATCCGGCGTCAGGCTCACGCTCGTGAAGTCAGTGACGCCGCCCAGGCGGATAGCCGTCACGATACCGAACGTCATGCTGCCGACGACGAGCAGCGTATGCATGGCCCTTGTCATGCCCGATACGATGAAGTTGTTGAGCAGATCATCCACCGCATTGATCAGCGGAATGCCTGGCACCAAGAACAGCGTGCAGGCTATGAGCGGATACCAGTTGAGTCCCCCCGTCAGGAACTGCGTCGCCCAGGCCAGCATCGTCGTCGCAAAGGAAGTGATAGCAATAGCCGCATAGGTGTTGAACCCATAGCCCACGCAGCAGCGGCGGATCAAAAAGCCCAGCAGTGCACAGACCGCCGTCAGCACAAAGTCAAGCCAGCTGCCGCCAAAGAGCTTGCAGAAACCGCCGCAGGCTGCCCCGGCCCCCAAGGCCGTGAGCCATACCGGATAATTGCGCGGCAGGTTGCGGATATTATCCAGCTGCCGCTCGTAATCCTGCAGCGAGTAGTTTTTCGCCATGGCCCGCCAGGTCAGCTTGCTGATTGCTGATAGCACCGTCATATTGACGCCATGTTTCGTGCATTTGCGGAACTCCGTATAAGAACGCTGCTCATCATTGACATTGAGCATCAGCGTCGTGTACATGACATGCTGATGGATATTCTCTTTCGGAATCCCCATGAATGCTGCCGCGCGCATCATATCGCGGACCGTGCGGTCCGAGTCCGCACCATTTTCCATCAGCAGCTGCCCCGTATGCAGGAGCAGATGCATCTTCGGCCCGATTTCTGCAAAGGGTTGGCTGAAGACCTTCTCCTTATTCTCCTGTTTCTCACCCAAGCGTTCCATGCTTTGGCTCATTCCTCCTTATCGCACTTGAAAAAATCCACGATCTGGCTGATAGCCAGCGCCATGTGGTTCTGGTTCTGGAAGGGATGGTTCGCCCCTTCGACAGGCACGAACTCGATGACATTGTTCTCGGCAAACTCCTGGGACTTTGCAAACGGAATCATCTCGTCCCTGGTCCCATGGATGATCCGCATTGCATCGGCAAAGTCGAAATACTCCTGCTCCATGACATCAAAGGCCGCCAGATCATCGAGAAAGCTCTGGTCGAGTTTCATCTTGCGCTCGAAGCCCACCTGTATCTCCTTGCCCTTGGCAAGTTTTGACCGGTCAGCCTCGCTGATATGATTGCACATCGAGTCCAGCATCGTGACAGCCGGGCTGCGCAGCGCTATCTTCGTGAAGGGATTCTCCTGCTCACGGATATAGCGCAGCGTCAGATATGCGCCAAAGCTCGTCGAATAGTTGTAGACATGTTTTGCCTGCAGCTCCTGCCGGGCATAAGCCGTCACCAGCCGCAGGTACGTCAGGCATTCGGTCACCGAAAGCTTCTTGCGCGCATCCTCGCCATGACACGGCCAATCAAACGCGATAGCCGCATAGCCCTTGTACTTGGCGACAAGATGCTCACCGAAATTTGCCGTACCCGCGGTGTCCTTGTGGCTGCCGAAACCATGCGTGATGATGGCGACATCCTCGAACGTCCGCGTGGTCTTGTCGCTGTCACGCACGAACAGCTTGCAGCGGATGCTATAACCTTCTTCGTTGATATCAAACTTCTTTTCCATGGGGTACTCTGACTTCCTTTTATCCTAGATAACTGATTTGCTTCAACTGAACAGCGCGATCTGATCGCTTTCGCCCATGCCCTCAAGGCAGCCATGTTCCCGCAGGATCTCGATGTTGGTCTTCGAGATGCCCGTGCGGCGGCGCATGTCCTCGATGCTCGTGAACTCGCCATCCTTGCGCGCTTCAACGATGCTCTGGGCCGCCTTCGTGCCCATGCCGCTGAGGCTGGCAATCGGTGGCAGCAGCGATTTTTCGTGGATGACGAATTTCTCCGCATCCGACTCGTAGATATCCACATACTCGCAGCTATAGCCGCGCAGATACATCTCCCAGGCCAGCTGGAGGACGATGAGCGTCGCGTTCTGCTTGGCATCAAGCTTCTTCTCCTTGGCCGCCAGCTCCAGCTGATGGATCTGCTCGCCGACATAGTCCTTGCCCCGGGCAATGACATTGGCGTCGAACTCGGCCGCACGGATCGAGAAATACGCAGCATAATAGGCCAGCGGGTAATGCACCTTGCAGAAAGCGATGCGGTACGCCATCATGACGTATGCCGTCGCATGGGCGCGCGGGAACAGATACTTGATCTTCTGGCATGACTCGATATACCATTCGGGGATACCGCCCTTACGCAGGATCTCGACCACATCATCGGCTATCCCCTTGCCCTTACGGACTTTCTCCATCGTCTTGAAGGAGAGCAGCGGATCGATGCCGTTGTGGATCAAATACATCATGATATCATCACGCGCCGAGATAGCGTTCTTGATGGTGCACTGCCCGCTGCGGATAAGGTCCTGGGCATTGCCGAGCCAAACGTCGGTACCATGCGAGAACCCCGATATGCGCACGAGATCCGAGAACACGTCCGGATTCGTATCGTCAATCATCTGCCGCGTGAACGGCGTGCGGAACTCGGGGATGCCAAAGGTACCCGAAGTCGCCCCAAGCTCTTCCGGCGAAAGTCCCAAGGCCACCGTCGAATTGAACAGCGACATCGTGGCCTTATCGTCAAAGGGTATCGTCTTCGGGTCACGGCAGGTGAGGTCTTCAAGCATCTTGATGACCGTCGGATCATCGTGGCCGAGGATATCGAGCTTGACCAGACGGCTGCTTATCGAATGATAGTCAAAGTGGGTCGTGATCGTGCCGCAATTCATATCGTTGGCCGGATGCTGGATCGGCGTGAAGAAATGCACATCCATGTTGCGCGGCACAACCATGATGCCGGCCGGATGCTGGCCCGTCGTCGACTTGACGCCCATGCAGCCATGGGCAAGCCTGTCGATATAGGAGATATGCTTCTTGACGCCCTTTTCCTCGAAGAACTTCTTGACATAGCCAAAGGCCGTCTTATCGGCGACAGTCTGGATGGAACCTGCGCGGTAGACGTTGTCCTTGCCGAAGAGCACCTCGGTGTACTTATGGGCCACCGGCTGATAGGTACCCGAGAAGTTCAAGTCGATATCAGGAACCTTATCGCCATCGAAACCGAGGAAAACCGCAAACGGAATATCGTGCCCATCCTTGATGAGCGGTTCGCCACAGACCGGACACGTCATATCCGGCAGGTCATAGCCGCAGCCATAGGAACCATCGGTAATGAACTTGCTGTACTGGCAGTGCGGGCAGCGCCAATGCGGCGGCAGCGGATTTACCTCGGTGATGCCCGTCATCGTCGCGATGAAGGACGAGCCGACCGAACCACGGGAGCCGACCAGATAGCCGTCGTCGTTGGATTTTTTGACGAGACGCTGGGAGATAAGATACAGAACCGAGAAGCCATGGCCGATGATCGGCTTCAGCTCCTGCTGCAGTCTCGCCTCAACGATCTCGGGCAGGTTCTCGCCATACATGGCCTTGGCCCGGTTATAGGACATCGTGCGGATCTCATCGTCAGCACCCGGGATCATCGGCGAATAGAGATCATCCGGAATCGGCTTGAAGGACTCGATCATCTCGTTGATCTTGCGCGGATTCGTGACGACAGCCTCATAGGCCAGCTCCCCGCCGAGATAGTCGAATTCCTGAAGCATCTCCTCCGTCGTGCGCAGGTAGAGCGGCGGCTGCAGTTCAGCATCATCAAAGCCCTTGCCCTTCATCAGGATAGCACGATAGATGCTGTCCTCGGGGTTCAGAAAATGCACATCGCAGGTCGCGACGAGCATCTTGCCCAGCTTCTGCGCCAGCTCTGCTACCTTGAGGTTGATATCGATAAGATCCTGATCCGTGGTGATGTCGGGGAACTTATCGCTGCGCTTCAAGAAGTCGTTGTTGTGGATTGGCTGGATTTCCAGATAATCGTAGAACTTCGCGATCTCGATAAGCTCCTCATCCGACTGGCCCTCGACGATGGCGCGGATGAGCTCGCCGGCCTCGCAGGCCGAACCGATCAGGATGCCCTCGCGGTACTCCTGGACAATCTTCTTGGGCAGGCGCGGCTGACGATGATAATACTTGACATGGGCCAGCGAAACCATCTGATAGAGATTGCGCAGACCGTTGGGATTCTTCGCCAGGAAGATGATATGGTTGGCGCGTTTCTGCTCATAGTCGTCACCGGTCAGATAGCCCTCCATGCCATAGATGACCTTGATGCCGGCATCCTTGGCGGCCTTGGCCGCATCCGGGTAGGCCTGCACGACGCCGTGGTCCGTGATGGCAATAGCCGGCCATCCCCAGCGCCCTGCCGTCTTGATGAGGTCCTTGACCGAAACGACAGCATCCATTGCGCTCATCGTGGTATGGGCATGCAGCTCGACGCGCTTGACCTCGGCCGTATCCTCGCGCTGCTGCTTCTCCTTCTTGGCCATCGCATCGATGAACAGTACATACTCGTTCATATAGGTATCAAAGCGAACCGAACCGCGCACGCGCACTTCCATGCCCTCTTTGAGCTGGCCGATGATCTCGTCGTAGTCCTCCTCAGGGCCGTTCTTGCCGCGCTTTGGCTTGAAGAACTTTTTGCAGGCAATGCCGTTGGACTCATCAGCCAGGCAGAACGTGAGCAGCTTCGTGCCCGTCTTGAACTCGATGGTCTTGAGGCCGGAGCCAGCGCCCTCGCCGATAAAGCCCTCGAGGATGACATTCTTCGCCTCACCATCGAGCTCGTCGATGAGCTTGCGCTCGCCCATGACGCCGCGGCCGAAGATCAGATTGCCTGCGCCCTGCACCACGACCGGCTTGTCAAAGTCATCATGATGCTTGGGCAGCTGCGGCTTGTCCGCTGCCTTCGGTGCCGGGCTGGGCGCACGTTTCGCCGCCGGCGCAGCCTTCGGGGCTGCCGCCCGCGTCTCAGCCACGCGCTCTTTCTGGCAGGCCGCCAGGTATTCGGGCGTATTGAAGCTGTCGTCCACCTCCAGGTTCTGCAGCACCTCATCGCTGGCATTGCACTCAACAGGGCAGCGATAGCCGAGCAGCTGCTTGATGGCACGGCTCATGAGCTGCGTGACCGAATGGGCGCGCATGATCTCGCCGCCGAGCTCGCCAGGCACGTCGATGACGAGCTTGCTGCCATCAACGCTGTACTTGGAGCGCTTGAGCAGCTGGAACACCGTCGGATTGCCCTCAGAGACCACAGTCACGAGCTTGGGCCAGATCTGCTGGATGCCGTCCTCGATATTGATGACATCCTGATAGAAGACGACACTTTCGAGCTGGCACTTGCGCCGTATCTGGGCAGCCGCCTCCTGCAGCAGCGCATCGGGGATAAGCGTCTGGCTTGTCAGGGCGATCTCCCAGCTACTCCGCTTCGTGCAGACCTCCACATGCCGGATGGTCGCCGCCTTCATCAGTTCCTTCTGCCCCTCATCGAGTGACATTCCCTGAACCAGCTGCCAGAACATATTCTCTTGTTTCGGTACGATCCGATACTTCTGCATGCTGCCAAACTCCCTCAAACTACACGCTGTTTACTCGGGATAGAGCTCCCGGTATTTCTTCTGGTCAGCCAGGACCTGACGGACGTATTCGCGCGTCTCCTTGAACGGAATCGCTTCGATATCCGCAAAGTCATAGGACCAGTCGTTCTCCTTCATCCATTCCTGCACATTGCCGCGCCCTGCGTTATATGCCGCCAGCGCCAGCACATCATTGCCATGGAATTCCTTCTGCAGGGTGGCCAGATACCAGGTACCATAACGGATATTGCGGTCCGGCTCATGGAGCCCCTCCTCTGAGTAGCCCGTATCGCCGAGCTGCGTCGATATCCATTTGGCCGTATCAGGCATGATCTGCATGAGCCCAACCGCCCCGCGGTGTGAATGCACATCGCGCTTGAACTTGCTCTCCTTCTTGATGACCGCTGCCGCCAGATTGCTGTCCACCCGGTACATCGACGCATATTTCATCACGGTATCATGATAAGGATACACATAAAAATAGCTGCGCTGCACAGGCTCGAACTGCAGGATGAGGTAGGCGCTGAGGCTCATCACCAATATGAACAACGCGACACAAAAGCAGGCAACCATGCGGCGATGCTGCATCTGCCTACTCTGCCGGACCCTATTGTGAAAATCCGTCATGCGTCCACTCCTTCCATAGGAGGTCAACCTGCCGCAGGGTCGCCGGCAAGTCGCCATTATTATCGATCAGGCGGTCGGCGCGCCGCCGCTTTTCCGCCAGCGGCATCTGTGCAGCAATGCGCGCACGGGCCGCCTGTTCGTCATAGCCGTCGCGCTGCATCAGCCGCGCAAGCTGCACCGCCTCGCTGACATCGACCAGACAGTTTTCTTCTGTCATTTTATCCCATCCGGACTCAAAGAGCAATGGAACATCCAACACGATAAGCGGCACATCTTGTCTTTTTTTCTCAGCGAGCTGCCGCTTGATCTCTGCCTGTATCAACGGATGTGCAGACCGGTCGATCCAGGCGCGTTCCTCCGGCTGAGCAAAAACGATCTTCCCGATGGCCGCGCGGTCCAGCCGGCCATCAGCCTGAAGCACCGCCGCCCCGAAATGCCTGCGATACGCTTGATAGAGACTGCCCCCTGGTTCGGCCAGTGCATGGGCGATTGCATCCGCATCGAGAATAGCTGCGCCCTTTTCACGCAAATACCGGGAAACGGTGCTTTTGCCGCTGGCAATGCCACCTGTCAGCCCGATTACCTTCATAGTTCTCCCCATTCCTTCTATCCCTTATGGCCGCTGGCATTGCGGGCATAAATGCGTCCCCCGCCCGCCAACGGTCATCTTCTCGATCTCTGTGCCACACCGGCGGCATGGCTGTCCTTGACGGTTATAGACATACAGCTGTTCCTGATGGCTGCCCTGCTTGCCCTCACCGTTCTTATAATCCCGGAAAGTCGTTCCACCGTCGCGGATACCCGCTGCGATGACCGTGTTGACCGACTGATGCAGTCTTTGGCACTCTGCCGCCGACAAGCTGCCAACAGGCCGCAGCGGATGTATCCCGGCCAGGAACAAGGCCTCATCGGCATAGATGTTGCCAATGCCGCCGATGTATTTCTGGTTGAGCAGGAACGATTTGACCGCCGTTCGGCGGCCTTTCGCCGTCTGCTGGATATACGCCGGCGTAAAATCCTCGGTGAGCGGCTCCGGCCCCATTTCCGCAAGGCCATGGATGCGCCAGCGCTCACCAGGGGATAGCGCATAGAGCGTCCCCAGCGTGCGCGTGTCACCATAAACCAGCAGTCCGCCGCCATCCAGATGGAACAGCAAGCGGGCATAACTGTCGTGATTCACGCCGTCCGGCTCATAGACGAGCCGTCCCGTCATGCGCAGATGAAAGACAAGCTCACTGCCGTTATCCAGCGCCATGAGCAGATATTTGCCGCGGCGGTTCATACCGGCGATCGTGCGGCCAATCGCCATCGCCCGGTACCCTTCCGGCTCCGGCCATTTGATCTGGCGCGGCAGCAGGAGTTCCACCCCCATGATGCGCTGACCGGTCAGCTGCTTATCCAGATAGCGGCAGATGATTTCTACCTCAGGCATTTCTGGCATATCATTTCGCCTCCGCCCAATCTTTACCACTATGGATATCAATGACGAGCGGCACGGAAAGATTGGCGACGTGCTCCATCGATTCCTTGAGGATTGCACGGACCTGCTCCAGTTCTTCCTGTGTCGTCTCCAGCACAAGCTCATCGTGTACCTGAAGCAGCATGCGGCTCTTGACGCCGGCGGCCTGCAGGCGCTTATAGGCATCTATCATCGCGAGCTTGATGATATCGGCCGCCGTTCCCTGGATTGGCGTGTTCATCGCCATGCGTTCAGCCAGCGAACGCTGCATGAAATTGCGGCTCTTTATGGCCGGCAACTCGCGGCGGCGGCCATAAAGCGTCTTGACCCCGCCCGTTTCATGGGCCTCAGCTACCGTATCATCGAGGAATTTCTTGACCCCCGGATAACGCGCGAAATAGTTCTTGATATACTCAGCCGCCTCTTTCTTCGGGATATGCAGATCACGCGACAGGCCATAGTCGCTGATACCGTAGACAATCCCAAAGTTTACGGCCTTGGCCTTACGGCGCAAGTCCGGTGTGACCTCAGCAAACGGCACATCAAAGACTTCAGCTGCCGTGCGCGCATGGATGTCCTGATTCTGGCAGAACGCATCGATGAAGCTGGCATCCCCCGACATATGCGCGAGCAGGCGCAGCTCGATCTGCGAATAATCCGCCGACAGCAGGCAGTCATAGCCTGCGCCCGGTTCAAACAAGGCGCGGATTGTCTTGCCCTCCTCGGTGCGTACCGGGATATTCTGCAGGTTCGGATCTGAGCTCGACAAGCGTCCCGTCGCCGTAACCGTTTGATTGAAGCTCGTGTGGACGCGGCCCGACTCGGGATGGATAAGCTCGCCGATACCGTCCAGATAGGTCGATTTCAATTTTGTCCACATACGGTAAGCCAGGATCTGCTCGACGATGGGATGCTGGAACCGCAGCGACTCTAACACCTCAGCATTCGTCGAATAGCCCGTCTTCGTTTTCTTGGTGGGCGGCAGCCCCAGGCGCTCGAACAATACTTCGCCCAGCTGTTTGGGCGAATTGATGTTGAACTCCATCCCGGCCAGCGTATAGATGTCCTGCTGGATTTCTGCAATCTTGCTCCCGACCTCTGCGGCTTTGCGCTCGAGATGCGCACGATTCACATAGACACCGTTCTGCTCCATAGCCGCCAGCACTTCCACCAGCGGCAATTCCACCGTTTCATACAGGTCCTTCATGCCAAGCGACGTAAGCTCAGCCATGAGTTTATCCTGCAACATGCCAAGTATCCTGGCATTCCAGACCGCCTGCTCGGTTTCATCAGTAAATTGCTCGGGAACAGACTGCTCCGGAAAATACTGATGGGAAAGATTAGCCAGCTCATATCTTGCCAGTTCCGGCTGCAGCAAATAAGCCGCCAGCTTCACATCAAAATATTTGTTTCCCGCCTTGAGACCGGCATGATAGTAGCGCTTGAGTTCAAATACCGTAGCAGGCTTTTGCTCCATCGCGGCTAAGACCAGCGAAAATGCCGGCGTGTCCGCTGCCACAAAACCAGCTTTGCCTACAGGTGCTGTCACCACGGCCAGTCCTTCGAGCTGCTCAAACGGCGCCTTGCCAGTAAAGATACCACTGACCGCCAAAGATTCCGCCTGCGCCAGCATAGTTTCGGCCTGCTCTTTCTCCCAACGGTCATAGGTCAAATCAAGCGTAACAGTCTCGGGAATATCCATCCCTGCAAACAAGCCATCGCCCTCGGCTCCATAGATTTTCGTGAAATTCTTCCAAACTGCCTTGAGCTCATAACGGTCGCAGAATTGTTTCATCCGCGCATGATCCGGCGTAATGGCATAGCTGTCCATCTGCAATTCCAGCTCTGGCACCTGCAATTCGATGGTAGCCAGTTCCTTCGACAAAATGGCCTGCTCGCGGTTCTCCGTCAGGCGCTCCTTTAGTTTCTTACCCGAAATATCCGCAATATGTGCCAAAACATTTTCCAGCGTGCCATACTCGATAAGCAGCTTGGTTGCCGTCTTCGGCCCGACCCCGGGCACGCCAGGGATATTATCGGACGTGTCGCCCATAAGCCCTTTGAGGTCAATCATGCGCAGCGGCTCAAAGCCGTATTCCTCCGTAAAGACTGCCTCATCGTAGGCCTTGAGCTCCGATATTCCCTTTTTGGTCAGCATGACGCGCAGATTCGGCCGCACAAGCTGCAAAGCATCCTTATCGCCCGTCACCACCATGACATCATGACCAGCCGCAGCTGCTTTCGTTGCCAGCGTACCGATGATATCATCGGCCTCATAGCGCTCCTTTTCGATGAATGAAATGCCAAAAGCTGCTGCAAATTCATGCAGCAGCGGGATTTGGGCGAGGAGCTCTTCCGGCGTCTTATCACGCGTTCCCTTGTACGCAGCGTAACGTTCCGTGCGGAACGTCTTTTTCCCCTTGTCAAAGGCGATGACCAGTGCGTCGGGCTCCAGCTCACTCAATAGCTTGGTCAGCATATTCGAGAAGCCAAAGATCGCATTGGTCGGCTCGCCCTGGGAATCTGTTAGCGGTGGCAGCGCATAAAACGCACGATACATAAGACTGCTGCCATCTAAAATCACAAAACGCTGGCTCAACAGGATTCCTCCTCATATTGTTCAATTAAAAATGTACCAAACGATCATCTGCCAGTGGCCCGGCGCTTACTTCGTTGCCTCCTGGTAGATTTCCGTCAACGATTTCTTGCTGGCACTGCCATCCGCCAGCACCGGCTTCTCCTCAGCCTTCACCTGGCTGGCAGCAGCCTTCTTGTCCCCGGCGATTTTCTGGTCAGCAGCCACAGGCTCCCGCTCCACGCGGGGCTCGGCAGCAGCTGCCTGCAGCGAATAATTCTTCTCCTTGTCAAGGCCGCCGGTCAGATGGAACAAAGTCCGTACATCTTTATCCGTGCAATAGAGCACATCGCGTTTGTCAACGCCTGGCGCCTTGCCATACGTGCTCATGAGGGTCTGCGCTTCAGGGATCCAGCCCAGGTTGACCTTCACGGCGTCTGCCAGATCGATGGCCGGCAGATACATCACACCATCCTGCTCGACGGCATTGTTCTTCAGACGTTTGCCATTGACATACAGCGGGTAGACCTTGCCGACATACGTCGGATTGCCATCCGACTCGGCGATTTTCTTGTCGATTTCCTCGTCGCTGACGAAATTGCCGACACCATAGCCGCCGAGCCATTTATGCACTTCCTCGGTCGTAATCTTCTGCCAGCCATACTCATCCGGGTAGATGTAATATACCACCGTACCATCAGCCGGCGCTTTCTCGACGACCACACGGTTATACGTGATCTCGATTGGCGTGCCGATATGGATCAGGCTGTAAAGCTCCTCGACATCCTTCTCGAACATGCGCATGCAGCCATGTGACGCATACGTGCCGATAGAACTCGGGTTGTTCGTGCCATGGATGCCGATATTGCCCTGGACGCCGATCCAGCGATAACCCAGCGGGCATTCCGGACCCGTCGGGATGGATATACCAGTCTCCGGATCTGTCCAAGTCGGATTGACTTCTTTTTCGCGTACCTTGTAATAGCCCGTCGGCGTCGGCGTCGAGGCCGTTCCCGGTGCGATCGGATACAGGCGGACCTTTTCCGCGCCACGGTACAGTGCCAGCGAACGCGCCGCCAGATTGATCGAGATCTTCAGCTGGTCTTCTTTCTTCTGCTCGTCCTTCTTCTCTTCTGCTGCCACATCAGCCACCGGCTCCTGCGCAGCAGGCTGTGCAGCAGGCTGCGCGGCCTGCTCTTTCTCAGCGGCAGGTGCCACGGCCACCTGCGGCTGCACACTGCCCTTCTCAGCAGCCGAAACACCGGCCGCCGTCCCCGTTATCATCATCGCGCCCAACATTCCAGCGCAAACTTTTTCCCACATAATACACTATCTCTTTTCTTTGTTTTTTTTGCCGCAGACACGGCAGCAATTACCTTATTAGCTTAACATCTTTACCCCGTGTTTGCAAGTGAAAAGGGCCTCTCCGCAAAAGGAAAGGCCCTGAGGCTTGCACATATTCCTACCGTGCCTGTGCTTCGGCAATGATGTCTGCGGCCGCGCGCTCCGGCACCGGCTCATAGCGGGCAAATTCCAGCTGATACGAGCCGCGTCCCTGTGTCAGCGAACGCAGGTCCGTTGCGAACTTATAGAGCTCTGCCAGCGGGATCAAGGCCTGGATTTCACTCATATCACGGTCTTTGCTATCGACGCCGAGCACATGGGCGCGCTTGCTGTTGAGCCGTCCCATGACATCACCTAGATAATACTCCGGCGTCAGGACCTTGATGGTCTCGATCGGTTCGAGCAGGATCGGGTCTGCCTCCATGACTCCTTTGCGGATGGCCAGGGCTGCCGCCGTCTTGAATGCTGCCTCCGACGAATCGACAGGATGATAGGAGCCATCGTAAAGATTGACCTTGACATCAACAACCGGGAATCCTGCCAACACGCCCTGGGCCAGCGTCTCAGCTGTCCCCTTCTCGACGGCTGGGATATACTGCTTCGGCACGCTGCCGCCAAAGATCGTCTCGGTGAACTCGTTGCCCGAACCAGCTTCGCGCGGCCCGATCTCGAGCCAGACATCGCCGAACTGTCCATGACCACCGCTCTGCTTCTTGTGGCGTCCCTGTACCTTGACACTCTGGCGTATCGTCTCACGGTATGGCACCCGTGGCTTGCTGAGCTCGATCTCCGCCCCGAATTTGCGCTGGAGCTTCTCGGCCAATATCTCCAGATGGACTTCGCCGACACCACGGACCAAGGTCTCCCCTGTCTCTTTGTTTTTGCTTACCAGGATGGTCGGATCTTCATCCTGCTGCTTGGCCAGCGCACCGAATACCTTATCCTCTTCGCCTTTTTTGTGGGCCGAGGCTGCCATTTCCAGCATCGCCTCCGGATACGCGATTGCTTCATACTGGATAGCATCGCTTTTATCGCAGAGCGTGTCGCCAGTCTTCACCTGCTGCAGCTTCGTCGTCACGACAATATCGCCAGCCGCCACCTGATTCAGATTGTGCTGGACCTTGCCCTGCATCGTGAACAGCGTGCCGATGCGCTCCTCGTTTTCCTTGTTCGGATGGAAATACGATGCATCCCCGCGCATATCCCCCGACAAGATACGGATGAAACTCTGGCGCCCGACAAAGGGATCGACGATTGTCTTGAATACCTGTGCCGAGAAGGCATCCTCGGTATGGCGCTCCTTGAGCTCGCCGCTCACGGGGTCAAGGCCGATTGATACCTTGAAATACGGCGTCGGCATGTACTCGACGATGCCATTCATCAGCTTGCGCATGCCGATGTTCTGCTTTGCTGACCCGCAGAACACCGGAAAGATCTTGCCAGCCTGGATGCCCTCGATGAGCGCCGCGGCAATCTCCACTTCTGTGATATCGGCCCCCTCGATATATTTCTCCAGCAGCTCATCGTTGAACTCAGAAATCGCTTCGATCATCTTCTGCCGTGCCTGCTCGACTTCTGCTGCCATGTATTCAGGCACCTCGTCCTTGATGACCTCCTTGTCATGGGTGACGATCTTCATATGCAGAGACAGCAGGTCCACAACACCTTGGAACGCTGCCTCTTTGCCGATTGGCAGCTGCACCGGCACGACGCCGTCGCCGAAGCGCACGCGCAGCTCCTCGACGACCCCGTCGAAGTCCGCATGCTCACGGTCCATCTTGTTGATGAAAAAAGCCCGCGGCAATTCGTTCTCCTCTGCATAGTACCATGCATTCTCCGTACCAGACTTGATGCCCGACGAAGCCGAAATGACAATCAAGGCACTATCGGCCGCCGCCATCGCATCCTTCACTTCGCCAACGAAATCCGGATAGCCCGGCGTGTCAATGAAATTGAGCTTGAAGTCCCGCCATTCGCAGGCTGCCAGTTTCAGGTTGACCGTCATACCGCGTTTCGTCTCTTCAGGCTCATAGTCCAAGGCACTGGTGTTATCCTCAACACTTCCGAGACGTTTCACGGCTTCCGTATTGAACAGGCAGGCATCCAGCAGGCTTGTCTTGCCTGTTTTCCCATGTCCCACGACAGCGACATTGCGGATATTGGTACTCTTATAGTTCTTCATTGACATTCCCTCCTATTGTTATGATATTATCTGTATTCTCCGAAAATTTATAATATCCTGCTGCCGCTGCTATATTTTCCCAGAAACTCTGCCAATCCCATAGATACCAGGCTCCACTGCCAAAGGCTCTACCGCAGGCAGCAAAAAAGCTCCAGGCCGTAACCTGGAGCCTCTGCTCCTATCGCAGATCACTCTTTGGCATGATACTGGCCATCGAGGATCTCCGTCTCATTGAAGAAGATATGTATCTCGCGGTTGGCATTCTCGACGCTATCCGACGCATGGACCGCATTGCGGCTGCCGCTGGCAGCAAACTGCTTGCGGATTGTACCCTCCTCGGCCTCAGCCGGATTCGTCTTGCCATGCAGCTTGCGGACGCGGGCAATGGCATCCTCGCCTTCAAGGACCAGCGCAATCAGCGGTGCTGACGTCATGAAGCTCACGAGATCGTCATAATACGGACGGCCAATATGCTCCTCGTAATGGATGGATGCCAGCCGCTCATCCATCTTGAGCAGCTTCATCGCCACGATGCGGAAGCCTTCCTGCTCATAGCGCTTGATGATATCCCCGCTGTAATGCTTGCTGAACGCATCCGGTTTGATGAGTACGAGTGTTTTTTCCATTGAAACAAATCCCCTTGCCTAAGTATAGAAATATTAAAATCAATCAAAGCATCTCTGCCTTGTAATTTTCTGCTACCTTGCGATAGTCGAGCGCCGAATCATGCAATGCCTCGATCTCGTCCTCGCGCAGTGCCCGGATGATCTGCGCCGGGTTGCCATAGACGAGCGAATTGCTTGGGATCTTCTTATGCTGAGTGATCATCGTCCCCGCGCCGATCACGACGTTGTCACCGATCTCGGTATAGCCCAGAATGATCGACCCCATCCCCACCAGGCAGTTGTTGCCGATCTTGCGTGCATGGATGATCGCATTGTGCCCGATCGTGACATCATCGCCGATCTCCGTAGGAACATTCGCCATGACATGAATCACCGCATTATCCTGGACGTTGGTATTCTTGCCGATCCGGAGGGGTTGGAAATCCCCGCGGACCACCGCATTGAACCAGATACTTGCTCCCTCACCGATTTCGACATCACCGACTACCGTAGCCGACGGAGCTAGAAAAACACTTGGATCGATCTTTGGTGCCACCGATTTATACGGAATGATGTAGCTCATGAGCTGTCGCCTCCTCAGCATCTCCATATCGACTGACGCTTTTCGTGCGCCATTTATTATCTTAATTATAGCGACTTTTTGAAAATTTGGCAACTCTAATCGGCACAATCCGAATCAATCAAGAGATTTCGATAAACTTTGACCTGCTGATTCCGTACCCATACGCCTACCTGCGGGCCTGTCATGCCTGCAGGACAATCGCGGCCGCTCACGCGCTTCAGCTGCCGGACGATGGCCGGAGCCTGCGCGAGATACCATGGCAGGCTGTGATGATCCGCACGGATCACCGCATTGAACTCCGGCCAGCTCAGGCAGCTTTTGTCTACTGCCAGCAGCAAATCGACGATCTTGGCCGCCTTGCCGATGCGCGGGGCCCGCATATGCTGGGCAATCACGAACAGGCCACCCTGGAGCCACTCCCTGGGCAGTGTCATGCGCGCGTTCCAAGCCTTGAGGATTGCCAGCCCCCGCTCCTCATGTCCGTAATGGTGCGGCTCCATTTCCTTGGGCGTCTGTCCTTTGCCCAAGTCATGCACCAGGCCGGCGAACCGTGCCAGCAGGGAATCCGTTTCGGCAGCCACCGTATCGACGACCAGCATCGTATGCGCAAATGCATCGCCCTCGGGATGGAACGCCACAGGCTGCGTTTTGCCGATTAATGCGGCCAGCTCCGGAAATACCACAGCCAACAGGCCAGCTCGGGCAAGGCTGCGGAAATACACGGACGGCTTTGGTGCCTGCAGGGCACGCCGCAGCTCAGCCAGCAGCCGCTCGGCCGGCTCTGCACCAAGCTCTTCTTGGCAAGCAGCCATCAGCGCATACGTGTCGTCGCTGATGGCGAAGCCGAACTCAGCCGCCTGACGCGCAGCCCGCAGGGCCCGTACAGGATCTTCGCAGAAATGCTCCGATACGGCGCGGATGCGCTGCTGCCGGATGTCAGCGATGCCACCGTAGAGATCGATGATTTCCCCCTGGGGCAGTTCCATGGCCAGGCTGTTCATGGTCGTATCGCGGCGGTAGAGATCCTCCTCCACCGTCACCTCAGGGTTATAGTCAACGGAAAAACCGTTATAGCCGCTGCCCGTCTTGCGTTCCTTGCGCGCAAAGGCGACCTCGGATCGCTGGCCGTCGATCGTGACCAGATAGACCGGGAACGATCGGCCCACCTTGACAGCCTCCGGCAGGAGCGCCGTGAATTGCTGCTCGGTGATGCCGGAGACCATATAATCCTTGTCATGGGGCGTGACGCCGCGCACATAGTCACGCACCCAGCCACCGACCAAAAACACACGTGCACCAGCCGCTCTCAGCCGCCGGGCAAATTCTTCTTCCTTCATCGTGTTCCCCTTACTCTCCTGTATCATCAAAAACACCTTCCCCCGCAGGAGAAGGTGTCGGTATGGCTCTTATTTCACGATATGCGCACCGCGCGTATCCAGATCCATGATGAGGATCTTCGCCTCCACATCATGCTGGCGGAAAGCAGCCTTCATCGCTTCCCCCACCGCCTCTTCACAGTGGCGACGCTCGAGCGCATAGGCAATCAGGCAAGGCCCGGCTCCACTGAGGTTAGCTCCGAGCGCTCCCGCCTTGCGGGCAGCTGCGAAGACATCATACATGCCCGGGATCAGCTTGGCACGATACGGCTGGTGCAGTGCATCATCAAACACATTGCGCAGGAACTTCTCATTGCCTTTGCAGAGTGCCGCCACGAGCATCGAAGCCCGGCTGATATTGTTCACGGCATCGGCCATCGGCACCTGTGCCGGCAGCACAGCGCGTGCCTTGCGCGTCGACAGCGGGAAATCCGGCACGGCCACGATGAGCTTCATGCGGAATTTCGGCAAGAACGAGAAGCACTCCACATCCCCCCGCGTCACGGTGCTCACGGTAAAGCCGCCAAAGATCGCCGGAGCTACATTATCGGGATGTCCCTCGATATCCGTAGCGAACTGCAGCAGCTCCCGCCGGTTGAAGCGGTTGCCGATCAATACATTGGCGGCCTTCAGGCCGGCGACGATCGCCGTGGCACTGCTGCCCAGGCCCCGCGACAACGGCACGTTGTTCTCCATATGGATGACCGCACCGGGATATTGGTCGAGAAGGCCTGCCTTGCGCAAAAGATACTGCACAGACCGCCAGACGATATTGCGGCCATCGCAGGGGATGTTTGCAGCTCCCTCGCCACTTATCGTGATCTTGACGCCTGCTTCCTTCTTGAGCGTGAGCTCCAGATCGTTATAGACGGTGCAGGCCAGTCCTATCGCATCAAAGCCCGGGCCGCAGTTGGCACTCGTGCCCGGAACACGGACTCTTATCGTATGATCTGCAAAAGACATCAAACCTGCTCCTTCTCTACGCGAATGACATTGCGGATCTCATCGACCACCGGCATCCCCTTGAGCTCCTGCAGAGCTGCCTGGATGCTCGCATGACGGACCGCATGGGTGATAGCGACGATCTCGGCATGGTCGACGATATTCCGCTGGGTCTGGATGACCGATTTGAGGCTGACGCCGGCATCGCCGAACGCCGTCGCGATAAGGCCGAGGACGCCGGGCTTATCATCCACCAGCAAGCGCACGTAGTAGGACGACTCCGTCTCTTCCAGCGGGCAGAGACGCTTCTGCTCATAGCAGGTGCAGCGCACGCGCCCAAAGGTATCATTGACGATATCGCGGGAGACATCGATGATATCTGCGACAACAGCTGAAGCTGTGGGCAGCGAACCGGCTCCCTGGCCATAGAACATCGCCTCGCCGATCGCATTACCGCGGACAAAGATCGCGTTGAACACGCCATTGACCGCTGCCAGCGGATGCTCCTTGGGCAGGAACACCGGATGCACGCGGACATCGACGCCATGCTCGGGCGAATCCTTGCCAACAGCCAGCAACTTCACGACATAGCCGAGGTTGCGCGCGTATTCGATATCATCTGGCGTGATCTTCGTGATGCCCTCCACCGATACGTCCTTGAGCTCCACGCGGGTATTGAATGCCAGCGAAGCAAGGATGGCCGCCTTGCGTGCAGCATCGAGGCCATCGACATCGGCTGAAGGATTCGCCTCGGCATAGCCCTTGGCCTGTGCCTCCTTGAGCACCTCATCGTAATCACTGCCGCACTCGGTCATCTTCGTGAGCATGTAGTTGGTCGTACCATTGACGATCCCCATGATCTCCGTGATCTTATTTGCCGTCAGGCACTGCTTGAGCGGCGTGATGATGGGAATGCCGCCGCCGACGCTGGCTTCAAACATGAAATCGACATCATGCTTCTCCGCCATGGCAAACATTTCCTTGCCGAACTGCGCGACGACGTCCTTGTTCGCCGTCACGACGCTCTTGCCATGCTCCATGGCCTTGAGCATATACTCACGGGCCGGCTCAAGGCCGCCCATGAGCTCGACGACGACATCAATCTCTTCATCCTTCACGATATCATCGATATTGTCCGTCAGCACATAGCCCTCAAGCTGCGGACGTTTCTTGGCCAGATTGCGGACCAGGACGGTCTTGAGCTGGATCTGTGCGCCGACGCGCTCGGTAATCTGCCGCCGATTCATCTCCAGTACTTGAATGACACCGGAGCCCACGGTACCGGCTCCCAGTAGACCTACACGAATCACTTTCTCCATATCGACGCACCTCCTTTTCTGCTTAAGCCTGTCCCAGTACTTCCAAACGCTTCACGCCATCAACCATGCGCAGCTTGTCGAGCAGAGCCTCGAGGTCTACGCTGAGGTTGGCCGTCTCGATCGAGACCGTAGCATTGGCTACGCCCTGAAGCGGAATGCCCTGATTGATGGTCATGATGCTGCCTGAATCCGAAGAGATCGTGTTGAGCACACTCGAAAGCACACCCTTCTTATGCTCAAGCAGGAACGTCAGCGTGACGATCTTGTTCTGGCTTGCCTCATAGAACGGGAATACATAGTCTTTATATTTATAATACGCACTGCGCGACAGCTCCATTTTTTCCACGGCTTCGTTAATCGTACGAGCATCACCGCGTTTGAGCATCTCTTTGACTTTGATGGTCTTCTTGATGGCCTCTGGAAGGATTTCTTCGCGAACGAGGAAGAATCCGCTCTTTTGATTATTCATATATTACGCCTCCAATGGATATATTTCTACTGACAAAAGATAGTATACCACAAACCGTGGACGATTGCCAATATATTTTTTACAAATGTCCATCACACTTGTAAAATTCATATGTTTTTGCGTGAATTATTGTAAATAGTGTCAACGATGTCCAGCTTTGATCTTACTTTCGGTTCCACTCAGAAGACGGCCGATATTCGCGTGATGGCGGATGATGATAAAGGCCGCGGCGAGCACGCCAAAGCCGATGTATTCCACCGGATAACCAAACTGCCAGGCCAGGACCGGTACCAAGGCAGCAGCGACGATCGACCCCAGCGAGACATAGCCGCTGATCTTGACGATGGCCAGCCAGACCAGGAAGACGATGAGCGCTGGCAGCGGCATCATCATGACGATGACACCGAGCCCCGTCGCCACGCCCTTGCCCCCCTTGAACTTCAGGAACAGGGAACACGAATGGCCAACAATCGCCAGGACGCCAGCCAGCACCATCGCCATCGGCGTACCAGCGAGCAGTGAGCCCAGCCAGACACTCAAGGCCCCCTTCAGGAAATCCAGCAGGAAGATCAAGAAGCCCGGCCCCTTGCCCAGGGTGCGCCAGGCATTTGTCGCACCGATGTTGTGGCTGCCATGCTCGCGCAGGTCAATGTGCCAGAGCAGCTTGCCAAAGACAAGGCCATTCGGGATCGAGCCGAGCAGATACGCAATGAGACATGCAATTGCCATATTCTCCATCAATACTCGTCCTCCTCATCCCGGGCGCGCACGATCAGGCGCAGCGGCGTTCCCTCGAAACCGTACATCTCGCGCAGGCGGTTCTCGATGAAGCGCAGATACGAGAAGTGCATGAGTTCCGGATCGTTGACAAAGATGATGAACTTCGGCGGCTTGACATCGGCCTGGGTCATGAACAGGATCTTCAGACGGCGGCCGCGGTGCATCGGCGGCGGATTGATCGATACCGCATCGCGGATGAGCTCATTGAGAACGCTCGTCTTGATGCGCATCGACTGCTGCTCGGCAACATACTTGACCAGCTCAGTCACGCGGCCGACACGCTGGCCCGTGAGCGCCGAAGCATAGAGAACCGGTGCATACTGCAGGAAGCCGATCTCCTCACGCAGCTCTTCGGTGAAGCGCAGCGTCGATTTGTCATCCTTGTTCGGATAGATATCCCATTTGTTGACGACAATGACGACACCACGGCCCGACTCATGCGCATAGCCGGCAATCTTCTTGTCCTGCTCCGTGATGCCCTCCGAGGCGTCAATCATCATCAAGACAACATCCGCACGATCGATAGCGCGCAGCGAACGCATGACACTGTAACGCTCCACCGGCTCGTCGATCTTGCCGCGGCGGCGCATGCCAGCAGTATCGATCAGCATGAACTTCATGCCATCCTTGACAAAATGCGTATCGATGGCATCGCGCGTCGTACCAGCCATATCACTGACGATGACGCGTTCCTCGCCGAGCAGCTGATTGACGATCGAGGATTTGCCCACATTCGGGCGGCCGATGACCGCGATGCTGATCTCATCCTCATCTTTATCCTCGAGCTCATGCTCCGGGAAAGCTGCGACGATGGCATCGAGCAGATCGCCGAGGTTCATCGCATTCGATGCCGACAAGGGAATCGGATCGCCCAGGCCGAGGTTGTAGAATTCATACGAATTCATCTCCAGCTGCGGGCTGTCGATCTTATTGACACCGAGGATGACCGGCTTCTTCGTGCTGCGCAGGATCTTGGCGACCTCTTCATCCGCCGTCGTCAGGCCAGCACGGCCATCGACAAGGAACAAGATGACATCGGCCTCCTCCATGGCAATCTGTGCCTGATCGCGCATGGATTTGAGGATATGGTTGCTCTCGTCGAGCTCGATACCCCCCGTATCGATCATCGTGAACTCGTGGTTGAGCCACTCCGCATCGAGATAGATGCGGTCACGCGTCACGCCCGGCATATCGTCGACGATAGATACGCGCTTCTTGCCAATCTGGTTGAACAAGGTGGATTTGCCAACATTCGGACGGCCGACAATGGCCACGATTGGTTTGCTCATGATATTACCTTCTTTCTAATTGAATATCTCTTCCTCAATACTGGATATTTTTCGTATAGCCTGCATTGCTCTGCCAGGTGTAGGCCGTTTCGCCTTGGCGATCCTTATGATACGTCGTCCAGCCGGACAACGCCTCACGGAAATCCCTGCCGCCCTGTACCGGCTCAATGCGAGCGTCCGGATAATGGGCCTGCAGCTCCTGCAGCGTCACATCGTCCAAAAAGATGTCTTCGCCCGACCGCAAGGCTGACTCAGGAATCAAGATGCCCGTCCGCCTGCCCTCCAGGCCGTCGAGCGTGCGCATGATATCCTTGGCTGTGAGCAGCCCCGAAACATTGACCGTGTGCCCGAAATGATCATTCTCGACCGGCACGATGCGTACATGCAGATTCTCCTTCGGCAGCGAGGCCGCGAGTTTTTCCAGCATCGGGGCCACCGATGTCCCCGAAACGACATCGAGATAAACCGGCTCGTCATAGGCAGCAGCCGCAGATGCAGTCTTTTCCCAATCGTTGATGAAATTACGCGTAAGACCAATGCCGTTATCGAGCTGCGGAAAACCGTCATAGAACTCGGACGGCGGTACCTCCCGGCCTGCCAGCAGATAGAACTCATCGCCCAGATAGATGAAGGTGCGGCCCTCTTCCTGCTGGATCTTGCGCTGCCACTTCTCCACCTGGTCGATGACGCGGGCAGCCCCGGCTGCGTCGAACTGGGTGAGCGGGAACGGATCGGTGCGGTACTTCGTGATGCCCACCGGCACGATGGCCAGTGACTGTGCATGGGGCCGCCGCGCGACGATCTCGCGGATTGTGCGCTCAAGCTCCTCCCCATCGTTGAGGCCGCTGCAGAGCACGACCTGCGTATGATAGTCAGCCCCAGCCCGCTCGAGATTGTCGAGCTGCTCAGCGATCCTGGCAGCCCCCTTGCAGCGCAGCATCTGGGCGCGCAGCTCCGGATTCATGCACTGGACCGAAACATAGAGCGGTGACAGATGGAACTGCTCGATGCGCTTGAAATCAGCCGGACCCATATTCGTCATCGTGACGAAATTGCCATAGAGGAACGAAAGACGATAGTCGTCATCCTTGATGGACAAGCTGCCGCGCATGTTCGGGGCAATCATGTCGACAAAGCAGAAATAGCAGTGGTTCGCGCAGTTGCGGATGCCGTCAAAGACAGCTGACTCGAATTCGACACCGAGTTCTTCGTCAAGTTCCTTGTCGAAGGAAATCATCTCCTGCTCACCATCGGCATGTTCGATCAGCAGATCGATCTCCTCATCGGCCATGGCAAAGCTCAGGTCGATGATATCCCGGAGCTCCTGCCCATTGATGGACACAATCTTGTCGCCCGGCACCAGCTCGAGCTCCTCAGCCAGGCTGCCGGGGTATATGCGCAGGATCACACCTGCATGTTGCTTGCTCATACATCGTCTCTTTCTTTCGGTTCAGTCCCGATATCCTTTATCTTTTCTCCCATCAAAAACAAAGGAGTGATGCTATATCATCACTCCTCTGAGTTATTCTATCCAGTTGATGTACCGATCAGTGATCAGTCTTTTGCTTTCGTGATGGACAGGGAGATGCGTTTACGCTTCGTATCGATGCGCAGAACTTTGACCTTGACCTCATCGCCAACATGAACAGCCTCATCAGCGCGCTCAATGCGTTTCTCAGCGAGCTCGCCCATCGGGATCAGGCCATCGAAGCCCGGCTCGATTTCCATGAATGCACCGAAGTCCGTCAGTTTGATGACTTTGCCTTCAATGATGTCGCCCTCAGCATATTTCTCTGCATTGTCGAGCCACGGATCGCGCATCGTATCTTTGATGGACAGGGAGATGCGTTTTGCTTCCGTATCAACGGATTTAACAAATACATCGAGTTCCTGGCCAACTTCGAGAACATCCGACGGATGTTTTACACGGTGCCAAGCGAGGTCGGAGATATGAGCCAGACCATCTACGCCACCGATATCGATGAATGCACCGTAGTCAACGATACGTTTGACCGTACCGCGAACCGTCGTGCCAGCCTCGAGGGTGGAGAAGATCTCGTCTTCTTTGGCAGCGCGCTCAACTTCGAGAAGTGCACGGCGGGAAAGAACGAGACGCTGTTTGTGTACGTCAATCTCGATGATTTCGCACTCAACCGTCTGGCCAACATAAACCGACAGGTCTTTTACGAAATGGAGCTCCATCTGGGAAGCCGGGATGAAACCACGCAGGCCATTGACCGATGCAACGAGGCCGCCTTTGACAACCTGGTTGACCTGAGCCTGAACGTGCTCACCGCGCTCTTTGACAGCTTCCATGTCTTTCCAAGCAACCATGCGGTCAGCTTTTACCTTGGAAAGGATGCCGCCGTTGTCGCCACCAAGGGAAACAACATAAACATCGATTTTATCGCCAACTTTGACTACGTCCTCAGCGGACTCCGGAGCCGGATAAGCAAGCTCTCTCTTCGGAATAGCAATCTCCTGCTTGTATCCGATATCAACATAGGCTTCATCGCGGGAAACCTGGATAACGGTACCTTCAACAACCGTACGCTCCTGGATATCCGGCATCGAGCTCTCTGCCTGTGCTAATAATTCTTCCATATTCATCTGTTCTGACACTTTATATATACCTCCTTGATAATCCAGTCAGGCGTAGAAGCGCCCGCTGTAATACCAATTTTTTCAATTTTATCAAACCACTCGTCCTGCAGCTCCGCTGCAGTTTCGATGTGATAAGTTCTGCATTTGTCTGCACAAAGCTGTGCAAGCCGCGTCGTATTGGCACTGTTCTTGCCACCAATAACCAGCATCATGTCTACCTTCGCAGCCAACTCCATAGCTGCTGCCTGCCGCTGATCTGTCGCTGTACATATCGTGCGCAATACTTTAATTTCACAAGATTTTTCGACTAAATGCGATACAATCTCGCGAAACTTTGCTCCTGAGAATGTGGTCTGACAAACAACACCAAGCTTCGCACATTTGGGCAATGCATCAGCTTCTTCGACTGTTTCAAGGATTACCGCCTTAGCCGCTGACCATTCAAATATGCTGCGAACCTCCGGATGTTCCTTCTCGCCGACGATGACGACCGAATAGCCTTCATCAACGAGAGATTTGGCAGACAACTGCGCTTTCTTGACATGCGGGCAGGTTGCATCGACCACTTCCAGGCCACGGGCCTCAGCCGCATCATATACCTGCGGGCCGACACCGTGGGAACGGATGATGACAGTTCCCTTCTCCATCTCATCCAACGCATCGACAGCACCGACGCCCTCTTGCTTCAGGCGTTCGACCATCTGCGGATTATGGATGATTGGTCCCAATGTACAGGCGGTTCCATCAGCGGAAGCATTTCCCTTGGCGATCGTTATCGCGCGCTTGACGCCATAACAGAATCCCAGATAGTCTGCTAAAATGACTTCCATACATCAACCACCAACATTCAATCATGCGAATTTGCTATATTAGCTATCATTTTTCGCAATCTAATGCTTAGTTTATCATATAATGCAGTGACAAGCAAACTATTTTTTAACAATTTAAAGATTTTTTTCCTTGAGTTCGGCAATCCGCTCCATGATCGCTTGCGAGAAGGCTTCGAGCTGCTCTTTGTCCTTGCGGTCACCGGTGAAATGCATCGGTTCGCCATAGATGACCTTGAGCTTGGGAAAGTGACCGCCGTTGGCAAAGATGCGGTCCGTGCCGATGATGGCGGCAGGTACGACCGGAGCATCCGTCAGCGAGGCGATCAAGCCGACTCCCGCTTCAGCCTTCTTCATCTTCCCCGTGCGGCTGCGCGTGCCCTCGGGGAAAAGACCGAGGCATCTGCCCTGCTTGAGCACCTGCATCGCCGCCTTGATGGCACCGCGGTCAGCAGCCCCGCGCTTGACAGGAAATGCGTGGCAGGAGCGGATTGCTGCACCGAAAATGGGATTCTCGAAGAGCTCGATCTTGGCCATGTAGCTGACAGGCCGTTTGAGGAACGTCGCCACAAACGGCGGGTCCCAGTTGCTCATATGATTGGCGGCCAGGATAACGGCACCGTCCTTTGGCATGTTCTCGCGGCCGATGATCTCCGCGCGGAAAAAAATCTTGAAGAATGCGCCGAAGACAATCTGAAGTATTCCGTATAGCATCGGCTCACCTCACTGGCACATCGAGAGGATCCGTGCGACAACCTCGTCAATCGAAAGGCCCGTCGTATCCAGGAGCGTTGCATCCTCTGCCTGCACCAGCGGCGAGATCTCCCGTTCACTGTCAGCCTTGTCGCGGGCAGCGATATCCTGCTGCAATTTCTCGAGGGTCATATCATAGCCCTTCTGCTGGAGTTCCTTCCAGCGTCGCTGCGCACGCTCCTCGATCGAGGCCGTGAGGAAGATCTTGACATCGGCGTTCGGCAGCACATTGGTCGCGATGTCACGGCCGTCCATGAGCACACCGCCGCGCTCTGCCATCTTGCGCTGCAAGTCAACCATCTTGACGCGCACCGGCCCCAACGCCGCTACCTGCGAGACAATGCCGCTGACTTCCGGCGTGCGGATAGCCGCACTGACATCCGTGCCGTCAACCGTGACCTTCGTCTTGCCATCCGCATACTGCAGATTGACATCGATGTTTTTGACGACTTCGAGGATCAGCTCGTCCGTGACCTCCTGGCCCTGCTGCAGCGTCTTCCAGGCCACAGCGCGGTACATCGCACCGGTGTCGATGTACGTATAGCCAAGCTGCTTGGCCGCCAGCTGGGCAACCGTGCTTTTGCCGGCACCTGCCGGTCCATCAATGGCAACAACTAAATTCTTCAAAATCAATTCCTCCTATTAATCCGGTCAACGCTCGACCGCTAATTACCGCAATTCCTCCAGCGTCTGGTAGAACGCCGGATACGAGATGTTGACGCACTCCGGCCGCTCGATGGTCACGCCCTCACCGGCAGCGCCCAGGATGGCCAGCGACATGGCGATGCGATGGTCATCATAGGAAAATGCCGCCGCCGGCTCGATTTTCCGGCCGCCATGGATGATAAGTCCATCCTCCTGTCCTTCGACAGCGCCCGGTGCCAGCTTATTGAACTGATCCGTGATGGCCTGCAGGCGGTCCGTTTCCTTGACGCGCAGCTCGCCTGCCCCTGTGATGACCGTATCGCCTTCCGCGAACAACGCAGCCACTGCAATGACAGGGATCTCATCGATAAGCCGCGGCATGATCTCAGCGCCAAACCGGGTGCCCTGCAGCCTGCTGTACCGCACGCGGATATCCGCAGCCGCCTCACCACCGCTCGTGCGTTCATTCAGTACCTCGATGTCTGCGCCCATATCCTTGAGCACATCGAGAATGCCCGTACGCGTCGGATTGACACCGACATTGCGCAGCATGAGGTCGCTGCCTGGAATGATGGCACCAGCCACCAGCCAGTAAGCCGCCGAGCTGATATCGCCCGGCACCTCTATCTCCTTCGGCGCACGGAACTCGTCCACCGGATGGATCGTCACCGCCGTGCCCTGCTTTTCCGTATGGACACCAAAGGCCTCCAGCATACGTTCCGTATGGTCGCGCGAGGTGAACGGCTCGACGACCGTCGTATCGCCTTCCGCGTACATGCCCGCCAGCAGGACAGCCGATTTGACCTGTGCACTTGCTACGGGGCTGTTGTACGTCATCCCCTGGAAACGGCCCTCGGCCGGCACGATCGTGATCGGCAGTTTCTGGTTCTGCTGGCGGCCAAAGATCTTGGCCCCCATCTGGGACAAGGGCTTTATGACGCGTCCCATCGGCCGTTTGTGCAGCGAAGCATCGCCCGTGAACGTCGTGAGGAAAGGCTGTGGAGCAAGAATGCCCATCATCAGACGCAGGGTCGTCCCCGAATTGCCGGCATCGATGATCATGTCCGGCTCCTTGAGACCATGCAGGCCATTGCCGGTCACGATGAGTTCCGTATCGCTGAGGAATTCCACCTTGGCACCGAGTGACTGCATGCAGGCTGCCGTCGACATGCAGTCCTGGGCATGCAGGAAATTCGTGATATGCACGGGCGTGCTGCCGAGTGCCGAGAACATCACACTGCGATGCGATATGGATTTATCGCCCGGAATCTGGATCTCACCCTTGAGACCACTTACTGCTTTTGCTATCGTTTTCGTATCCATTGCTCCACAACTCCTCTATTTTCTGCTGTAACAATCGCTGCATCAGTCGTTCCAGACGCTCCAGTTGCCGGCAGCTGCCCCCATCGAGAACGCCGCCTGCAAATTGTAGCCGCCTGTATAGGCATCGACATCCGTGACCTCACCGGCAAAGTAAAGCCCCGGCACGAGTTTCGACTCCATCGTCTTCGGGTTGATTTCCTTGACCGACACGCCGCCAACGGTGACTATCGCCTCAGCCAGCGGCCGGGTGCCTGCAATGACCAAGGTCAAGTCCTGCAGGGTCTCCACCAGACGGTGGCGCTCCTCCAGCGTGATCTGATGCACAGGCTTATCCGCCGCCAGGAATGCGCTGTCGAGCACAGGGGCGATAAGCTTATGCGGCAAAAGATCCACCAGCGCATTGCCCAGCTGCTTGCGCTGATACTTCTCGAAGTCGCGCTGGACGCGCGCATCGAGTTTCTCCTGGGACAGTGCCGGCTTGAGGTTCAGCGACAGTTCGACGAAATGACTGTCATCGGCCAGATACTCCGAGGCCATGCGGCTCATCGAAAGGATGATGGGCCCGGTCACGCCGTAATGGGTGAACATCATCTCACCGAACATCTCCTGCACCTTCTCGCCGTCGACACGCAGCGTGCCGCGCACATTGCGCAGCGACAGCCCCTGCACGTCCTTGACCCATTCCTCCTCGGTCACCAGTGGCACCAGCGAAGGGCGCACGGGGACAGTCGTATGACCGACGGCTTCCGCCATCGCATAGCCATCACCGGTCGAGCCCGTTCCCGGATACGATGCACCGCCGACACAGACAATGACCGCATCAGCCTTATAGATGGCCCCGGACTGAGTGCGCACGCCGGCGATGCGGCCTTCCTGGGTCAGCAGGTCCTTGACCGCCACCTCCGTCTCGATCGTCACACCGAGCTCATGCAGCCGCTGCACCATGGCATCGACGACGTCCTGGGCCTTGTCACTGACCGGAAACACGCGATTGCCGCGCTCTACTTTTGTCGGTACGCCCTGGCCCTCAAAGAAGCATATGACATCCTGGTTGTCGAACGCCCGCATCGAACTGTTGAGGAAGCGCCCGTTGCCATGGATGTTGCGGATGATTTCGGGCACATCCGCTGCATTCGTGATGTTGCAGCGGCCCTTGCCCGTGATCATCATCTTGCGGCCTGGCTTCTTCATCTTTTCGAGCAGTGTCACTTCGGCGCCGTTTTCCGCGGCCTTGATGGCAGCCATCATACCGGCTGGCCCCGCGCCTACCACTAAGATATGTTTCATCGTTTTATCCCCGCCAATCTGAACAGTGCCAGGAGCTCTGCCGGTGTCAGCTCGCGGTATTGGCCGCGTTTGACGCCCTGCAGGGTAAGCCCCGCGAATCTTACGCGCTTGAGTGCCCGGACATCACAGCCGATAGCGGCAAACATGCGGCGCACCTGCCGGTTGCGACCCTCATGGATGGCGATTTCCACGCGGCTCTGGCCGCCGCCCTGTTCCAGGAGCCGCACCTTCGCAGGCGCAGTCATGCCATCTTCCAGCCGGATGCCCTGGCGCAGCCGGTCGAGCGTCACCTCATCCGGCTCGCCCATGATGCGGGCAATGTAGGTCTTCTCGACCTCATATTTCGGATGCAGCAAACCATTCATCAGCGTGCCGTCGTTCGTGATCAGCAGCAAGCCCTCCGTATTGTTGTCCAGACGGCCCACCGGATAGACGCGCTCGGTCACCTCCGGCAGCAGGTCAAGCACCGTGCGGCGGCCGCGCTCATCGTGCGCCGTCGACAGATAGCCTTTGGGCTTGTTGAGCAGGAAATAGACATGCCGCTCGGCAGCGGATACCCGCTTGCCGTCCACGCGGATATCCGCCGTGGCGGGGTCAACCTTGCAGCCAAGTTCCGTCACCACCTTGCCGTCGACCTTGACCCGTCCCTCGGCAATCATTTTCTCTGCCGCCCGCCGGGAGGCTACTCCCGCCTGGCTGATGATTTTCTGCAACCGTTCCTGCATCAGAACAATCCTTTCGTAAGTCTTGCCCACCATTCCTTGATGGTCATCCACCAGGAATGATACGCCACATCCTCCGTTGCCAGCAAATCCACGCGGTCGACGACCTTGCCATCGGCATAGCAGATCATCTTGCCGACTACGTCGCCCTTTTTGACCGGCGCATCGATGCTGCCTGGCATATCGAGCTTCTTCTCGATCTTCGGCTTAGCGCCTGCCTCATAACCGATCACTGAATCGCGGGCAGCCACCGCCTGGATCTCGCCCTTGGCCCCCGTCGACACATCGACAGTGCCAGCGACCTCGCCCCGCTTGAGGATTGGCAGCGGCTCGACCTTGGAAAAACCGTAGTCGAGCATCGAGTAAGCGTCCGTCCACATGAAGTCGCTGTCCAGCACCACGGCTACCAGCTGGATGCCGTCGCGCTTGGCCGTCGACACGACGCAGCGGCCAGCCTTCTGCGTATAGCCTGTCTTGCCGCCATTGCCGCCTTCGTACTGCCAGAGCAGCTTGTTCTCGCTGATCACTTCCTTGGACGTATCGTTATACCAGTTGAATACCGCCCGGTCTGTGCTGACAATCTCCTCGTAGCCCGGAACCGTGAAGCCATATGCCGTGATGAGCGCCAGGTCGTGTGCCGTCGTGTAATGGTTGTCATCGGGCAGGCCATGCGAATTGACAAAGTGCGTATCGGTGGCACCGATTTCCTGCGCCTTGTCATTCATCATCTTCGCAAAGGCCGTCATCGAACCGGCCACATGCTCGGCTACGGCAATCGTCGCATCGTTGCCGGACCGCATCATCATCCCCATCAGGAGTTCCTTCATGGGGATCTTATCGCCTTCGGCCAGATTGAGTGACGAGCCCTCAGCCCCCACAGCCCGCGGCCCGACGGTAACGATCTCGTCCGGTTTGCTATGCTCCAGCGCAACGATAAGGGTCATGATCTTCGTCGTGCTGGCCGGATAACGGCGCGTATCTTTCTCGCGCTCATAAATGACTTTGCCCGTCTTGGCCTCAATCAGTACCGCTGAATGCGCCATGAGTTTCGGCAGTGCATCACCAGCCTTGACACGGATGCCAACCGTCGACGGATCTGGCAGTCTCGCCAGATCTGCTGCGGTGATTGCTGGTTTTGCGGTCCCAGCCGCCACTACTGCTCCCGGTGTCCCCATAAACATGCCTGTTCCCAGCAGGCAGATTGCCACACTCTTCTGGATCGATTTCCTCAAAAAACAAACACTCCAATTCCGTTAAGATATACCTTACTATTTTATCATCCGCCTCAGGGCTTGGCAACACCGGCCATCAACGCTTCTTGACGGCCTGCGGGCCCAAAAGCCCGGTGAGCTCAGTGAGCACCTCGTCGCTGTCATCCAGCCAAAAGGCCTCGCCGAGCTTCTGCCAGCGGCCGCCACTCTGCAGGAACACGGCCTGTTGCCCAGGATGGGCCGCCATGATATCCTTCAGTTTTGCCCGGAGTCCGGCCGTATCCTCCCCCTCAGGCAAGCGCAGATAGTATTCCGGCAGGTACTCCCGCAGCGACCAGACCTTGTCCGCCAGGATCTTCACCCCGTCGTCGCCGATATCGGTCTTGCCCTGGATGACCACGGCCATATCCGGCACCAGCAGGTTCGCATGCTCATAGAAGGTGCGCGGGAACACCGTGATTTCCATGCGCTCCGTATAATCCTCCAGCGTTGCAAAACACATCGTATCGCCCTTTTTCGTCGTGATGCGCTTCGTTTCCGTCAGCAGCCCGCCAATGCGGACGAGCTGCTTGTCCTTGACCGCCCCCTTCTCAAGGGTCGCGATGCCCGGCAGGTTCTCCAGCTTGCGCCGGAACTGGTCCAACGGATGGCCCGTGATGTAGAAGCCCGTCGTCTCCTTCTCCCACTCCAGCCGCTCGGCCTCGGGAGCCTCCTCGATATCGGGCAGCTGGAGCTCGCCAGCGTCCCCCATCGTCTCCTCCGTGAACAGGCCCAGCTGGCCGTTCTGGGCATCTTTCTGCTGGCGCTGCGCCTCGCCGACTGCGGCATCGAGCACAGCCACCAGCTGGCTGCGCTTAGCCCCCGACGAATCGAACGCGCCGCATTTGATCAGGCTTTCGACGACACGCTTGTTGACCTTGCCCATATCGACACGGCTGCAGAAATCCACCAGAGACTTGAACGCGCCATCACGGCTGCGCGCCGCCGTGATATCCTGGATGGCCGCATCGCCGACATTGCGCACAGCCGCCAGGCCAAAGCGGATAGCTTCGCCATCGACGCTGAAATTGGCCGAGCTCGCATTGATATCCGGCGGCAGAATCTTGATGCCCATGCGCTTGCAAAGCTCGATATAGGTCGGCACCTTCTGCGTATCCATGATGCTCGTGAGCATCGCAGCCATGAACTCAGCCGGATAATGGGCCTTGAGGTATGCCGTCTGCCAGGCGACCAGTGCATAGGCGGCACTGTGGGACTTGTTGAAACCATAGTCGGCAAAATGCGTGAGCAGGTCGAAGATCGTATTGGCAAGCCCCGGCTCGATATGGTTCTTCGCACAGCCCGACAGGAAGTTCGTCTTCTGCGCCATCAGGATCTCATGCTTTTTCTTGCCCATGGCACGGCGCAGCAGGTCTGCCTGACCCAGGGAGAACCCTGCGAGGACCTGCACGATCTGCATGACCTGCTCCTGATAGAGCACGACGCCAAAGGTCTCCTTGAGGATGGGCTCGAGCAAAGGATGCATATAGGTGACTTCCTTGCGTCCATGGCGGCCGCTGATGAAGTCCTCGACCATGCCGCTGCCCAGCGGCCCCGGACGGTAGAGTGCCACCGTCGGAATGAGGTCCGCGAAGTTCTTCGGGGCCAGGTCCTTGACAAGCTGGGTCATGCCCGACGACTCCATCTGAAACACCGCCCCCGTGCGCCCTTCGCAGAGCATCCTGGCCGTGAGCTCATCTTCGAGCGGGATCTTATTGATGTCGACCTTCTCCCCGCGGGTCTGCTCGATATTCTGCAGCGTGTCGCTGATGACTGTCAGCGTGCGCAGGCCCAAAAAGTCCATCTTCAAAAGGCCCAGTTCCTCGACGTGGTCCTTGTCGAACTCCGTCACCAGCGTGCCATCGGACACCGTCACCGGCAGATAGTCGGTCAACGGATTGCGCGCGATGACGACACCGGCCGCATGGGTCGAGGAATGACGCGGCAGGCCCTCGACCTTGCGGGCCAGGTCAATCAAGCGCTTGACCTCGGGATTGGCCTCATAGAGCACATGCAGGTCCTTGGACTCCTTGAGGGCCTTATCGAGGGTCATCTTGAGCTCATTGGGGATGAGCTTGGCGATATCGGCCACCTGAGCATAGGGCATATTGAGCACGCGGCCCACATCGCGCACTGCCCCCTTGGCCGCCATCGTGCCGAAGGTGACGATCTGGGCCACATGGTCATAGCCATACCGCTCCTTGACGTAGTCGATGACCTCCTCACGGCGGATATAGCAGAAGTCAATATCGATATCCGGCATCGTCACGCGGTCCGGGTTCAGGAAACGCTCGAACAGCAAATCGTATTTGAGCGGATCGAGATTCGTGATGCCGAGCAGATAAGCGACGATACTGCCTGCCGCCGAGCCACGGCCCGGGCCCACCGAGATACCCACCTCACGCGAATGGTTGATGAAATCCCAGACAATCAGGAAGTAGCTGTCATAACCCATGCGATGGATGATATCGAGCTCATAATCCAGCCGCTCCCGCACAGCTGACGTGACATCCGGATAGCGCGAGGGCAGTGCCTCTTCGCAGAGGGCGCGCAGGTAGGCCTCGTCGTCAGCATATGGTGCCGGGATCGGATAATACGGCAGCTGGATATTGCCGAACTCAAAATCGACCTGACAGCGCGCAGCGATCTTGGCCGTATTGGCCAGCGCCTCGGGATGCTCGGGGAAGAGCGCGGCCATCTCTGTCGGCGACTTCACATAGTAATCGTCGCTGTTGAAACGCATGCGATCCGGATCGTCGATGGTCTTGCCCATCTGGATGCAGAGTAGCACATCGTGGAACTCACTGTCCTCACGCTTCACATAGTGGCAGTCATTCGTGGCGACCAGCCCGATATCGTATTTCTCGGCCAGCTCGATAAGGCCGGCATTGGCCTTGCGCTCCTCGGGCAGGCCATGGTTCTGGATCTCCAGGAAGAAATTATCCTTGCCGAAAATCTCCAGGTACTCCTGCACCAGGGCATCGGCCTTGTCCTTGTTGTCCTGGATCAAGGCACGCGGAATCTCACCAGCGATGCAGGCCGACAGGCAGATGATGCCCTCGTGGTACTTGCGCAAGAGCTCCTTATCGATGCGCGGCTTGTAATACATGCCCTCGATGTTGGCCAGCGACACAAGCTGCACGAGATTCTTATAGCCCGTCTGGTTCTCCGCCAGCAGGATCAGATGGTAATACTTGACACCATTCACTTCCTGCCGGTCCTTGCGGTCGCCAGGTGCCAGATACACCTCACAGCCGACAATCGGCTTTATGCCCTGCTTCTTGCATTCTTTATAGAAATCGATGACGCCGAACATGACGCCATGATCGGTGATGGCGAGGGAAGCCATCCCGAGTTCTTTGGTCGCCGACACCAGCTCCTTGATGCGGCTCGCACCATCGAGCAGGCTGAATTCCGTATGGGTATGCAGATGACAAAAGGGTATCTTGCTGACCATCTAGCAATCACTTCCTCACTATATTAAATCTTTCATTAAATCTTCGTTCTCATATCAGTGACTACTAGTATAACACAAAATGAGCATAGCCGTATCGGTCTATGCTCATTTTAGACTGGATTAAAATGTTATGTCCTTTATTCCTTCTCAAATCTTGAACTTCCGCACTTCATTGCTTAAGAGCTCCGCCTGACGGCTTAATTCTTCACTAGCCGAGGCGCTTTCTTCGCTGGTAGCGGAATTGGCCTGTACCACTTGGGAAACCTGCAATACCCCCTGATTAATCTGCTCAATGGCTAAGCTCTGTTCCTTCGAGGCCTTGGCAATGGATTCGACCAGATCAGCCACCTCCGTTACATTGTCCACGATGGTCTTCAGTTTCTCAGCTGCTTGGTGCGCGGACGCCTGTCCATTGTCGACTTTGGCAATGGAATTTTCAATTAGCTCTGTGGTCTCTTTGGCTGCCTTGGCGCTGCGTGCCGCCAGATTGCGGACCTCCTCGGCCACCACCGCAAAGCCCTTGCCATGCTGCCCTGCCCGGGCAGCTTCCACCGCGGCATTGAGCGCCAAGATATTTGTCTGGAATGCGATTTCGTCAATGACTTTGATTATCTTCGAAATATCATCGGAGGAAGTATTAATCTCCTCCATGGCCTGCAGCATGCGCATCATATCATCATTGCCAGCTTCCGCATTAGTGCGGGTAACAACGGTGATACTATTGGCCCGCTCAGCATTCTCGGCATTGCTTTTCGTCTGGGAAGAGATCTCAGCAATCGAGGCAGACAGCTCTTCCACGGAGGAAGCCTGCTGCGCTGCTCCCTGAGAAAGAACCATACTCGAATCAGAAATATTCTTGGCCCCACCGGCCACCTGCTCCGCAGAAGAAGCAATGTTTTCCATGATAGCCTTCATTGCCTTCTTCATCCGATTGGTATCCTGACCAAGCTTTGAAATTTCATCGTTTCCCTTCAGTTCAATATCCCGACCGCTCAAATCACCGCTAGCAATCGCCGCTAAGGTCTTTTGCACTTCGAGGATGCGCATCATTTGCTTGGTGATAATCCCAGTTGCCAGGACTCCCATAATCATCACCAGCACGAGAATCGTAAGAATCATATTGCGGACAAAACGATGCTGGACTTCGATTACCGGCGCACTTGGTGCACCGACAAAGAACATGCCAATTCTTTCTCCACTCTCGGAAACAATGGGCAAATAGCAAGTAAAGTAGGGCACCCCAAGCACGTCCGTCTCAACGGCCAAGGTCTCGCCCCGGCCGATTACCGCCTCGACCACCTTGTCTCCCGCCTGAGTTCCCACGGCGCGGCTGCCCTCTTGTTTGATGGTTGTCGAAACCCGCATATTGCCACGGAAAATGGTTATCGCATCATCACCAGCAATGCCGTCAATACCGTCTGTCAAGTCTTCCATGAGCATATCGCCCTTGTACAGCCTGCCATCTTTGATCTGCCAATTTCCCGGATATTGTTTGTCCAGCAGCAAGTTAAGATGCCTGGCATCATCAGATACCTTGCCAATATACACAGCGGAAAAGGCATCATCGGCATTCTTGTAGGCCAGGATACCAACGCAGAGGCATGCGAACGCGATACATACGTTCAGGAATAATACTGTCTTCTTTTTCAGATCCATCTTATACCTCCCTGTCTCAGCCCGTTGGGCATACTTAATCTGATATTTGCCGAGCAGAACCATATTATGTTGCAATATTCGTCATCAGACGAAGGGTTTCCTGCGTAGAAATACCTGTGGCGCATATTATTTCACAGTCTTTTTTCAAACACAAAAAGCCTTCCCCCATCGGAGAAGGCTCAAGCCCCAGACGATCATATAGCAAGCAAAGATTTTTCCTCCATGCTTCGCATTCCCTCTGCGAGGATCATTATACCAAAGGCCCAGTATAACCTTGCGATGATCTGCCGCAGGATATCCTGTATTCATTCCACACACCGCAACAAACGCTGGACTGCGTCCTCGAGTACATCATCGGTCACCCCCGAGTAGTTGAGGACGAAGAGGTGCTGGCAGTGCTCGGGGCTGCCCTCGTAGTAGTCGGCCAGCGGACGCAGGCGGATGCCTTGGGCCGCAAGCTTTGCCCCAAAGGCCGCATCGCTTTCGCTCAACGCGAGCCGCAACAGGAAGTGCAGGCCCGAGCCGTGCTCGATGATCGTCAGCCTGCCTGCTGCCGCCGGTGCTTTCAGCAGGGCCAGCAGGCGTTCGCGCTTGCGGCGGTAGAAATTGCGCATGCGGTTGATGTGCTTCTCAAAGTAACCATCCTGGATGAAGCGCGCCAGCGTATACTGCTCGAAATTCGACACGGTGCAGCTGTAGAAGCCGAGCTTTTCCCTAAACGGCGCTACAAGCTCCTTCGGCAGCACCATGTAGCTGATGCGGATGGTCGGCGTCAGGCTTTTCGAGAAGGTGTTCATGTAGATGACACGGTCGCTGACATCGATGCCCATCATCGTCGGGATGGGCCGGCCAGTCAGTCGGAATTCGCTGTCATAGTCATCCTCGATGATGTAGCGATCCGGTGCCGCCGCAGCCCAGCCCAGCAGCTCGTAGCGGCGGCTCACCGGCATGATGATCCCCGTCGGGAAATGATGCGAAGGGCTGATATGCAGGATCTGCGCCTTCTGACGGTTCAATTCCGCCGGACGCACCCCCTGCGCATCCATGTCAGCCAGCACGCAGTCGGCACCACTGGCCGTATAGATCTGCCGGATGCGGTCGTAGCCGGGATTCTCCACGCAGAAACGCCGGTCGCGGCCGAAAAACTGTACGAGCAGATTGTAAAGGTACTCCGTCCCCGCACCGATGACAATCTGCTCCGGCTGCACCGTAAGCCCCCGGAAGCTGTGCAGGTGCTCGGCGATCGCCTGCCGCAGGAGCGGCACGCCAAAGGACGCCGACCGCTCCAGCAGCGCATCGGCATCTTCGTTCACCACCTTGCGCAGCAGCCTTGTCCACAGGTCGAACGGAAAGAGTTTTGTCGGGACGCTGTTGGCCGAAAAATCTGCCAGCCACTCTTTTCTGACCGTTGACCGGTCAACGGCCTGCCGCGCAGGCGGGAGGGGCGGCGGCACCTGCTCCTGGGGCGCGACATTCGTCACAAAAAAACCACGCCGCGGCGCGGACTGGCAATAACCTTCAGCGGTCAACTGGCCATAAGCACCTTCGACGGTGATCGTGCTGACACCGAGATTCCGTGCCAGTGCCCGCTTCGACGGCAGCTTTTCCCCTGCCCGCAAGCGCCCGGACAGGATATCGTCGCGGATGCAGGCATAGAGGTACTCATAGAGCGGCTTATCCCCCGCCTGTTCAAACGAATAGGTCAACAATCTTCTCATCCTCTTCTATCTGACATGTTTTTCTGTTTTACTTTGATTCTTTTACCATAGCCAGATTCAGTATACAATAGACCCATACCATTTACAAGAAAGAGGTTGAAGTTTATGTCGATGAACACCATATCCGTACAAACGATCCGCACCGGAAAGACACACTGGAGTGCACGTGAGCTCTGCCTGGCAGCCGTCATGACGGCCGTCGTCTTCCTCGCGACCTTCGTGCCGCGCATCCCGATTCCCCTCGGCTATGCCCACCTCGGCGATGCCGCCATCTTCCTGCTGGTGCTGCTGCTGCCCAGCCGCCCGGCACTCCTGGCCGCCTGCCTGGGCTCGGCCCTCTCTGACCTGCTCGGTGGCTTTGCCCTTTGGATCCTGCCGACGCTGCTGATAAAATTCGTCATGGGCTATCTTGTCCTGAAACTGGCACAGAAGGACAGCAGCATCCCGCGCACAGCCATAGCCTTCCTGCTTGCCAGCCTCTGGATGACCGCCGGCTACACGCTGTTCGGTGCCCTGCTCTACGCCAGTCTCAGCGCCGGCCTCGCCTCTGCTCCGGGCCTGTTCCTCGAAGGTCTCATCAACTCGGGCGCAGCGCTGCTCCTGCTGCCTGTCCTGCGCCGCAATATCCACCTTTGATCTGCCTTTCACCCGAGATACGAAAAAGGCTGCGAGAAGATAATGCAATCTTCTCGCAGCCTTTTCTTATGCACGAGCTACCTTGCGGCAGATACTTTAGATTTCCATGATGATCGGCAGGATCATCGGACGGCGGCGCGTCTTCTCGAAGAGATAGCGGCCAAGCGCATCGCGGACATTGGACTTGATAGCGGCCCACTCCTTGACGCCTTCGTCCTCACAGCGGTCGAGGGCCTGCTCGACGCGGGCTCTGGCCTCATCCATCAGCGCCTCCGACTCGCGGACATAGACAAAGCCGCGGGAGACGATATCGGGGCCGGCCACGACCGTATTGCTGGCCTTATCCATAGTGACAACGACGATCAGGATGCCGTCCTGGGACAGCTGACGGCGGTCACGCAGGACGATGTTGCCAACATCGCCGACGCCCAGTCCATCGACCATGACCATGCCAGCCGTCACCTTGCCAGCCACCGTACCCTTGTCGCGCGTGAACTCGAAGATCGTACCGTTCTCGCCCATGAAGATATGGTCCTTGGGCATGCCCAGCTCCTGCGCGAGCTTCGCATGCTGGACGAGATGGTGGTACTCGCCATGGACCGGAATGAAGAACTTCGGCCGCACGAGGTTGTGCATGAGCTTGAGCTCTTCCTGGCTCGCATGGCCCGATACATGGACGCCCTTATCGCGGCCATAGACCACGTTCGCACCCAGACGCAGCAGATTGTCGATCGTCTTGGAAACGAGCTTTTCGTTGCCCGGGATCGGCGTAGCCGAGATGATGACCGTATCGTTCGGCGCAATCGTGACCTTGCGATGGTCCGACATCGCCATACGCGTCAGCGCCGACATCGGCTCACCCTGGCTGCCCGTCGTCACGATGACAAGCTGCTCTGCGCGGAAGTTATTGATTTCATCGATATCGATGAGCGTCCCCTCGGGGCATGTGATATAGCCAAGCTCCAGCGAGATATTGACGACATTGACCATGCTGCGGCCCAATACGGCAACCCGGCGCTTATAGCGCACAGCCGTATCGATGACCTGCTGGATGCGATGGACATTCGATGAGAAGGTCGCGACGATGATGCGGCCGCGGGCATTGTGGAACGCCTTGTCAAACGAAGCACCTACCGTGCTCTCGCTCGGCGTATGGCCTGCGCGCTCGGAATTCGTCGAATCCGCCATCATGACCAGGACACCCTTGTTGCCAAGATCCGAGAAACGGCGGAAGTCCGTCATCTTGCCATCGATTGGCGTGTAGTCAAGCTTGAAGTCGCCCGTGTGGACAATCATGCCGACCGGCGTCTTGATGGACAGTCCCACAGCATCGGGAATTGAATGATTGACACGAATGAAACCAACGCTGAAGCAGCCGACATTGATGATATCGCCCTGCATAACGGAATGCAGATTACTCGAATCAACGCCATTTTCCTTGAGACGTCCCTCAAGGATGCCCAACGTCAAACGCGTACCATAGACCGGTACATTGATCTGTTTGAGAACATACGGCAGCGCGCCGATGTGATCCTCATGGCCATGCGTCAGGACAATCGCCTTGATTTTCTCACGATTCTCCAGCAGGTAGCTGATATCCGGGATAACAAGATCGATACCCAGCATATCCTCTTCCGGGAACATCAGGCCCGAGTCAATCACGAGGATTTCGTCATCCACGCGAATAACCGTCATGTTCTTACCAATTTCCCCTAGTCCACCCAGAGGAATAATCTGTAGTTTTTGTGCTCCTTTAGCCAAAAAATACACCTCCAACTATTTAATTTATATCCTATTGCGTATGAAGCAATTATCGTCCGAACAAAAAATAAAAAAAGTTTATAACGCTTATCCGATCAAATCATTCTTTTCTATTTTAGCATCACGGCTAAGATATTGCAACCGAAAAAGCAGAACAGCATTACACTATTACATAATCCCGCAAGCATATGTCCACGAATCAAGCGCATAGATATTATCCTGTGGTATTGTTGGATAAATATTATTAATGTATAATTGACTTGTCAAAAAACTATTATTGTTTGGAGGTTTTATTATGTTGATTGCTGGAGGTATTCTGGTAATTCTCACCTTCGTACTCATCGTCAAAAAGTACGAAGCCCGTCTGGTGCTGTTCAGCGCCGGTCTCATCATGTGTCTGATTGGCGGTTTGCCTGGAGATGTCATGAAAGCCTTTACGAAGGCCATGGTCAATAACTCGCTGGTACCGACGATCTGTACGGTCATGGGTTTCTCCTATGTCATGAAACTCACGCAGTGCGACCAGCACCTCGTCCAGTCCATATCGGGTATCCTCAAGCGCGGCCGCGCCCTGCTCGTGCCGCTGTCGTTCCTGCTGACCTGGTGGATCAGTCTCGCGATTCCCTCAGCTTCTGGCTGCTCGGCTGCCGTCGGCAGTATCCTGATCCCGACACTTATCGCAGCTGGTGTCCATCCTGCCATGGCTGCTGCCACGGTGCTTGCCGGTACCTGGGGCAGTGCCATCAGCCCGGGCAACGCCCATAACCCATTCGTAGCCGACCTTGCCGGCACCGATATGATGACTGTCATCCTCAATGAGACCCCGGCATCGATTGCCGCATCGATTGCCTGCATCGCCGTCATGACGGCCTATGCCTTCTTCTTCCACGAAGGCGCCTCTGCCGAACGCAGCAAGGCATATCAGCAGAAAATCGCTGCCGAAGAGCACCTGCAGCTGAGCACCTTCAAGGTCAATCCGCTGCGTGCTCTCGTTCCGATTGTCCCGCTGTTCCTGTTGATCCTCGGCTCGAAACAGGTTGCTGTGCTGCCGGAAATCAGTGTGCCGCTGTCGATGCTTATCGGCGTGGCGCTCGGCCTTATCGTCACCTGGTCGGATGCGCAGGAAGTCTGCCGCAATTTCTTCAAAGGTATGGGCAGTGCGTATAGCGATGTCATCGGCCTTATTGTCTGCGCCAGCGTATTCACGACAGGCATGACAGCCATCGGCCTTACGGGAGCGCTCACCGATCTCATGAAAGGCTCAGAGTCGATTGCTGCTGCCGCTGGTACATTTGGCCCCTTCTTCATCGCCGTCATCTCCGGCTCGGGCGATGCCGCTGCCTTTGCCTTCAATGGTGCGGTAACGCCATATGCTGAGCAGTTCGGCATGAGCATCATGGATCTTGGTTCACTGGCCCAGATTGCCGGTGCTATGGGCCGCTCCATGTCCCCGGTTGCCGGTGCCGCTATCATCTGCGCCGGCCTTGCCCATGTAAATCCGATTGAAGTATCCAAACGCAATGCACTGCCCTGCCTGGCCGCTGCCATTGTGCTGATGATCCTGCTCTAAGGCAGTTTCTCTTAGAAAGGAAGTCTTTTTCATGTCTGACCTGATCAATGAAGCCCGCGTACTTGACGAATTCCTCGAACTCGTGCAAGTCCGCTGCTCTACCCGCAACGAACGCGAAATCGGCGATATTTTAACCAAACGCCTGACAGCGCTCGGCGGCATCGTCCATGAGGATAACGCTGGCGAAAAACTCGGCGGTAATTGCGGCAATCTCGTAGCTGATTTCCCAGCTTCGGATGCGGCGCACAACGATTTACCGACTATCATGCTGACCGCCCATATGGACTGCGTCGAGCCCTGTGGCGGCGTGCATCCGATTCGCGAAAACGGCATCATCCGTTCCGATGGCACGACAATCCTCGGCGGCGATGACAAAGCCGGCGTCACGGCCATCCTTGAAACTTTGCGCCAGCTGCGCGAGCAAAACCTGCCGCATGGCCCCTTGCAGATTGTCTTTACGATTGCCGAGGAAAATGGTGTCCACGGTTCCCAGAATCTTGACACCAGCCTGTTGCATGCCGATTTTGGCTACACCCTCGACACCCATAACCATCCGGGCTGCATGACCTTCATGGCCCCGGGCAAGAACCAGCTGCATATCCATATCCAGGGCAAGGCCGCGCATGCCGGTGTTGCGCCAGAATCTGGCAACAATGCCATCATCGCCGCGGGCAAGCTGCTGGCCGATGCCCCCCAGGGCCGCATCGACGAGGAGACCACCTGCAACGTGGGCAGGATTGCCGGCGGCAGTGCCACCAACGTCGTTGCCGATACCTGTGACATCTACTACGAGAGCCGCAGCCGCAACAAGGCCAAGCTCGACAAGATCACGCAGGATATCATCGACCACTTCACCCAAGGGGCAGCCGCCACGGGCTGCCAGATCACCGCCGAGGTAAGTCCGGACTACGGCCCCTACGAGCTCGCTAAGGACTGCCCCGCCATAAAGCTTGCCAGCCAGGCTGCCCAAAAACTCGGTTTCCCGGTGCAGCTTGAAGAATCCGGCGGCGGCTCCGATGCCAACCACTTCAACACCTATGGAGTACCGACCGTCGTCCTTGCCGTCGGCATGGAAAACTGCCACACCAAGGAAGAATACATCGCAGAAAAAGACCTCTACGACGCCGCCCGCTGGGCTTTGCAGATTGTCGTGGAAGGTGCCTCGCTAAAGTAAATTGTTTTATTCCATAAAAATCCCCGTTGACGTTCTTGTCAACGGGGATTCGTTTTATAAGCCATTAGCCAACAGTATCCTCTTGGCTCTTTTCCTCCTGATAGACGCGGTAGCAGGAACGGCCACAGGCCTTGGCCTCATAGAGGGCTTCATCGCTGTGGCTCATGAGCACCTCGATGGGCACCGGCCGGTCCTCTGCATAGGCAATGCCCGCACTCACGGTCAAGCCCTGCAGACCCTCATCCAGCTGGTAGACAGCGATCAGCTGGCGCATGAAGGCCTGCAGCCGCCCTTCGAGGGTCCCATGGTCTACCCGCCCCGTGAGCACCACGAGGAATTCATCGCCGCCCATGCGGACATTCAAGGCATCGGCGAACTGGCTCTTCAAGACCTCAGCCAGGATCAGAAGTGCCGCGTCGCCTGTCTGATGGCCAAAATTGTCGTTGACCTCCTTGAAGTGATCGAGATCGAGTGAAATCAGCGTGAACATGGTATCGTCTGAACACTTCTGGATGAACTCCGTGAAATGACGGCGATTGGCAAGGCCTGTCAAGGCATCCCGCTGGGCCATGCGCAAGATGAGCTGCTGATTGTCGTAGAGCTTCTGATTCATCTCATTCATGGCGCGGCTCATGGCACCGAACTCATCGTCGCGCTTGGCAAGCGCCTCCATCTCTGCCTCGGTCTGGCTGTCCATCCTAAGCTTGCCATTGCCGAGTTCCCGCATGCGCTTCGTTGCCACCATGATCGGATAGGCCAGCCGCCGCCCGACAAAGATGGCCAGCAGCACAAACAGGATTTCCAGCAGGAGGAGGCCCGTGAGCGTGCGGATGACCTGCTCCTTCATATTCTGGACAAAAGCCTTCTCACGCAGGGCTACGCGACGGTCAATCTGATCAAGCCAGATTCCCGTGCCAATCACCCAATGATACGGCGCAAACTCCAGCGTGTAATAGCGTTTAGGCAAGGGCTCCGAAAAACCGGGCTTCGGGAACATGAAATCAGAAAAGCCGCCACCGAGCTTAGCCTGATGGATCATCTCGCGGATGAAGTAGCGCCCCTCGGGATCTTTGGCATCGATGCGCAGCTTGCCCTCGGCCTCTGTGCCCAGCAGCACGACATTTTTTCCTTGATCCGTATCGATGGTAAAATATCCCTTGCCGTTGTCGTAGCGCATATTGCGTACGAGGTCGGCCGCACGCTGCATGGCCTCTTCCTGTGTAAGCTCGCCGCGCACCTGCGCCTGATAGCAGTTTTCGATGACACTCAGCGCCGAGTGCGTCTGCCACTCAAGCTGCAGCTGGGCATTTTCTTCCATATCCTTGCGGAATTCCGCAATCAGACGGTTGTTTTCCTGCACAGCACCATAAATACCGCAGCTGCCTAAAAAAAGCATGGTAAAGAACGATATACCGATAAATATTGTCGTCAAACGAGATTGCATAGATTTGAACTTCAACATCGAAATCCTCCTGGCGAAAGAATTACACAGAAAGACACGAAAAACCGCAAATAATTACTGTAACTTTAGTCCCATTATACTCTCATTGAATCTGATAAGTCAAAAAGATTCCATATTCTGTAGTATAATGAAGATATATTACGCACAACAAGGCAGGTGTAGATTTTATGGAGACCTATCTTATAAGCCTTTCACTGCATATCGCGCCACTTTTCTGCGTCTTTCTCGCAGCTTTCCTGCAATCCATCACAGGGTTCGGTCTTGTCATCGTCGCAGCGCCGCTTTTGATGTTCTTCTACGATCCCAAGCTTGTCATCCCCATCATGATCCTGCTGGCCACCTGCGGCAACATCGCCCAGACCATCCTGCTGCATCGCGAATGCCAATGGAAAGTCATCGGCTGGCTGCTCTTAGGCGCTGTTATCGGACAACCGCTCGGCTACCAGATCTATGCAGCCATTCCCGCCCATTACCTCAAAATCCTCATCAGCTGCGTGGTTCTTGTCTCGCTTGCCATCATGCAGCTCAGGCAGCAGCAGATCCGTATCTGTCCGCGCAACACCATCCGCACAGGCATAGCCGCCGGCATCATGGCCATGACGACAGGTATGGCGGGGCCGCCCGTGGCCATGTATCTGGCAAGCACTGCAATGACCGCCCGCGAGCTGCGTGCCACCTCCATCGGTTTCTTTTTCTTCTCCAATCTGGTCTCGCTTGCGACGTTTGCACTTGGTGGCGTAAGCCTTACCCCCTGCCTGCACGAATTTATCTATCTGTTGCCAGGCCTGGCTTGCGGCATCCTGCTCGGACAGCTGACCTTCCGTTTCTTTCCCGTGCACATCATCAAGCGCATCATCTTCACGCTACTATACTTCACTTGTTTCTATACGATATACCGCGTGCTCATCACCATGTAAAAAACGGCTGCCCACAAGTAAGTCCTGTGGACAGCCGTTTTATGCTGACTTATTCTTCATCCAGCGCCATGACGCCGTAATGCACTTTGCTGTATTTGCCGCCTTCGATGCGCGTGAAGCCGAGCCGCGCAAATTCGCCGCTGCGGGCGTTTTCCTTGAACACGACGCGGTGACGAGCCACGCGGCGCGCCTCTTCGATATGCTCGGGGCTAAGCGCCGCGTGATTGGCCACGGTGCGCAGCGGCGTGAGGCTCGCGCTGTCCAGCAGCGGATGGCGGAACATCGGATCGAAGTAAACCACATCAACCGACTTGTCGGGCTGGCGTTTCAGATAGTCCAGCGAATCCGTGCAGACGGTCTTGACGCGGCGCATGGCTTCGATGATGCGCCAGGTATCGCCTTCAAAATGCGCCAGCCCGCGGCTCACGACGGCCTCGATAAGCGGCTGCGATTCCAGTCCTGTGACACTGCCCTCAGGACCGACGACGAAGCTGGCGACAATCGCGTCAGCACCAAACCCTAACGTGCCGTCAAGCACCGACATGCCTGGCTTTAGGTCCATGGCTTCAGCCATGCGGTCGCCATCGCCCTTGCGGATATTCTTGAGCCGCAGATGGGCCATGTTTGGATGGAAGAACAGCTCTCCCTGGGGCGTATCGAGCACCAGAAGATCCTGCTTGGCCACGAGCACGAAATCCACATGATAGCGTTCACGCACCTCATCGACCGAGAGCCGCTGGCGCGGTGCGTAGGCAATGCCGAGCTTATCCGCCGTTGCCTTGGCCAGCGCGATCGTCTCATCGTTCCATTTACGCGCCGTCGTAACCGCCGCTGCAAGTTGGTTATCTGTCATAATCTCTCCCTTTATCAAAAGCCAAACCCTGTCCGCTTGAACATCTTGGCTAAATCCTCGCTGGAAAATTTCAAGATTGTCGGCCGGCCATGGGGACAAGTATACGGAAACGGCGTATGCGAAAGCTCCTCCAGGAGAATCTGCATCTGCCGCAGATTGAGTTCCTCGCCGGCCTTGATAGCCGCCCGACAGGCCGTCGTCGCCAGGCAGTGCTGGCGGATTTCCTTGGCCGTCGTCTCGTGCATCTCGTTAAGTCCCGTAAGGATTTCGCGGATGATATCCTCGGCCTCGCTGACCGGCACATCAGCCGGCACTTCCATGAGGCGGTAATCCAAATCCCCTGCCGGCTCCATATGGAAACCGAGCTTTGCAAAAAGCTCCTTATTCTCCTCGACGAGGGCGGCTTCCTTGCGGTCAAAAGTCAGCAGCTGATGCACCAAAAGCTGCTGCGAAGGAATCCCATCAGCCATAGCCGACAATTTATCGAACAAGATGCGCTCATGGGCCGCATGCTGGTCGATAAGGTAGAGTCCCTTGGCGTCCTGCGCGATGATATAGGTAAGGTCAACCTGACCTATGGGGATAATCGTACCCTCGGCATCGAGCAAGGCCTGCGCCTCGCAGTCAGACTGCGGCGCAGCCGCCCCACCCTGCCCGGAATCTGACCAGTCAGCTTGACTTGTCAGATTTGACTTGTCAATTTGACTTGTCAATGTTGACTGGTCAGCTGCGCCAAAGTCCTTGGCACCTTCTGCCACCCTTTCCTGGGGCTCTGGCGCCGGATAATGGGTCTGCCGCGCCTGCCGGAGCTCGGCCTGGGCATCGGCAAAGCCAATCGACGGCTGGCTGGCTGGCCGGTGCACGGCCTCGTAAATCGTGCGCGGCGCACTGTCATGGCTGCGGTCTGCCGAAACCTGCCGTACTGGTTCCGTTGCCGGCACGAAGTGCATCGGCTCCATCGTATAGTTGGGCCGCGGCTTTTCGACAACCGCTGCAACTTCGCCAAGCCCGCGATCCGACGCCGGACGGATGGCGTCAAGCACCGCCTTGTAAACGGCCTTGAAGATAAGCCCCTCGTCCTCGAATTTCATCTCGCTCTTCTGCGGATGGACGTTGACGTCAATCGTGCGCTGCGGCACCTCGATCTTCAGCACCGCCAGCGGGAAGCCGCTTTTCGGGATCAAGGACTTATAGGCGTTGTCGATGGCCTTGGCAATCGCCCGGTTCTGGATGATGCGCCCATTGACGATATAGGTTTGCCAGCCGCGGCTACTCTTGAGCAGCGACGGTTTCGTGATATAGCCGCTGATTTTGACTTCTTCACTTTCCAGGCTCAATGCCAATAGCGAATCGGCGACATTTGCGCCATAGATGGCCTGTATCGTATCAAACAGATTGTCATTGCCTGGCGTCACAATCGATACCTTGTTGTTGTTGATGAAATGGAACTCGATATCGGGCCGCGACAAAGCGAGTTTTACGATAAAGTCGTTGATTTTCGAACCCTCGGTGTGGTTCGTCTTGAGGAATTTCTTGCGGGCCGGCGTGTTGAAAAATAAATCCTCTACCTTGATGGTCGTGCCTAGACCACAGCCGGTCTCGATGATATCGGGCGTCTTGCCGCCGCTGATATCGACACGCGTGCCGAGGTCATCGCCCTTTTGACGCGTGAGCATCGTAAAGCGCGAGACCGAGGCAATCGTCGGCAGGGCCTCGCCGCGAAAGCCCAGCGTGCCGATGGTATTGAGATCACCGACTTCGCGAATCTTACTCGTCGCATGGCGAAGGATGGCAAGTTTTGCATCCTCCATACTCATGCCCTTGCCGTTATCGGTAACGCGCATGAAGCTGGTGCCGCCGGCCATGATCTCGACTTCAATACGGTTTGCGCCAGCATCCATAGCATTTTCTATCAGCTCTTTGATGACCGACGCCGGCCGTTCTACCACCTCACCGGCAGCAATCTTGTTGATGGTGTTATCGTCCAAAACATGGATAAGACTCATGCCTGTCCAGCCTCCCTCTTTGCCTGCTCCTGCAGTTTGTAAAGTTCATTCATCGCCTCTAAGGGCGTCATCGTCATAACGTCCAGCGACAGCAAAGTGTCGCTCAAGCTGCTCGCAAACAGCGAGCCCATCATATCATCTGGTTCGGCAGCCTTTGACGAAGGTTTTGCGACCTGTGCCACGGCGGCAGCTGCTTCAGCGCCCTGCTCAGATTCCAGGGCAGCCAGGATGTCTTCCGCCCGTTTCGTCACGGCCTTGGGAAGTCCCGCCAGCCGCGCGACATGGATGCCGTACGACTTATCGGCTGAACCTGCGACAATGCGGCGCAGGAACGCCACCTGCGTGCCGCGCTCCTTGACGGCCACACAGAAATTCTTGACCTTATCGTCCTCGAGGTCCGTAAGCTCATGGTAATGGGTGGCAAACAGCGTCTTGGCATGGACCTTGCTTTCGATATGCTCGATGACGGCGCGGGCAATGCTCATGCCGTCAAAAGTACTGGTGCCGCGGCCGATCTCATCGAGAATCACGAGGCTGTCCTTGGTCGCATATTTCAGGATCTGCGCCACCTCATTCATCTCGACCATGAACGTACTCTGGCCGCTGACGAGGTCATCGCTGGCCCCGATGCGCGTAAAGATGCGGTCAACGGGCGAAATCGCTGCCTCGCGCGCGGGGATAAAGCTGCCGATCTGTGCCATCAATGTCAGCAGCGCCACCTGCCGCATGTAAGTAGACTTACCGGCCATGTTCGGGCCCGTAATCAGCATGATTTCGCAATCGTTATGGTTGAGCCGCGTATCGTTCGGCACGAAGAGATCCCGCGTCAAGATGCGCTCCACCAGCGGATGGCGGCCGTCCTTTATGTCGATGGCGCCATCATTTGTCATGCGCGGGCGCACATAGTTATGGGTACTTGCCGCCTCCGCAAGGCTCGTGAGCACATCGACAATCGCAATCTCGTGAGCCGTAGCCTGGATTTCCGTCAGCTGGCCCTTGATGGTCTCGCGGACTTCGGTGAACAGATTGTACTCAATCTGCACGATTTTTTCCTGTGCACCGAGGATTTTCGTCTCAAATTCCTTGAGCTCCTCGGTGATATAGCGCTCGGCATTGGCCAGAGTCTGCTTGCGAATGTAGCGGTCGGGCACGAGGTCGGTGCCGCTGTGGCGCACCTCGATATAGTAGCCGAAGACCTTGTTGTAGCCAATCTTCAGCGACTTGATGCCCGTCGCTTCCTTTTCGCGCTCCTCGATTTCCTGCAGCATGGCCTTGCTGTCATGGGCAATGCGGCGGTATTCGTCAAGCTCGGCATTGTAGCCGGATTTGATGATGCCACCCTCGCGCAGCGAAATGCCCGGCTCCTCGACAATCGATCGCTGCAAAAGGTCCACGAGCGCATCAAAGGACTGAATGCCCGCCTTGCACTCGGTAAGCACCTGCGACTTGACATTTGCCATATGCTGCTGGATGCCCGGCAGGCACATGAGTGAAATCTTCAGCGCGATAAGGTCGCGGGCATTGGCCGTGCCGACCTCAATGCGCGTGAGCAGCCGCTCGAAATCGTGGATTTCCTTGCAATCTGCCCGCAGGCCGCCGCGCAGGGCAAAATCCTGCGTGAGTTCCTCGACCGCATCGAGACGGCGGTTTATCGGCAATACATTCAACAGCGGATACTCCAGCCATTTTTTGAGCAGACGGCTGCCCATGGCCGTCTCGGTGAAGTCGAGCACATCAAGGAGCGTATCCTTCTTGCCGCCATCACGCAGATTGCGCGTGATTTCGAGATTGCGCAGCGTATACGTATCGATAACGAGATTCTCTGACGCATCAAGATAGGTGAGCTTGTTCAGATGGGTAAGATCCGTCATGACCGTTTCATGAAGGTAGTCCAGAAGCGTTGCGACAGCCTCCCGGGCCTCCTGATTATCGGGCCGCGTCGCCGCATCGAAATGCTGGATGATGCGGTCGTCAACGGCGCGCGAAATCTCCTCGCGCAGCGTATACGAACAATTCGGCAACCGTAAATCAGTAAACTCCTTAAGCGCGTCCATAAAGGACGGCTTGCCGACGACCAAGAGCTCCGGCATCGCAAGGCGGTAGAGCTCATCCAAGAGCATCTGCAGGCGGTTGCCCCCCGTGTAGATGCCATAGAAACACTCACCCGTCGAGATGTCAGCACCGGCCAGCACGATGTCCTCATTTTTTTCGTAGACCAGCGCGATGTAGTTGTTCTGCGCATCTTTGAGCGCCGACTCGGAGAGCACCGTGCCCGGCGTGATGATCTTGATGATTTCGCGCTTCGTGAGGCCCTTGGCCTTCGGGTCGCCAATCTGCTCAGCAATCGCCACCTTATAACCACGGCCCACGAGCTTATTGATATAGGTCTCCGCCGCATGATACGGTACGCCGCACATCGGCGCTTTATCTTTATTGCCGCTGCGGCTTGTAAGGGTCAGCCCCAGCTCCTTGGAGACAATCCGGGCATCATCAAAAAACATCTCGTAAAAATCGCCCAAGCGGAAGAACAAGATACTTCCGGGATTCTGCTCCTTCGTAGCCAGATACTGCTGCATCATCGGCGTAAGTTCCATGGATATACCTCCGGTCTATTAAACCCGCTCGCCCTTCAATACCCAGGTTTGCGGCTGTGTAATCTTGACATTGATGAAATCGCCCTCCTGCTCATCACCATGAGCAAACAGTACGATCTTATTCGTGCGCGTGCGGCCCGTCCAAGTGTCCGCATCGTTCTTGCTCGGCCCCTCGACCATGACTTCCAGCACCTTGTCCTGGAGCCCCTGATTGATTTCGAGGCTGATTTCATTCTGCAGGGCCATCAGCTGTTCGAGGCGCTGATGCTTGACCTTGTCGTCCACCTGATTTTCCATCGTCGCGGCCGGCGTCCCCGAACGCTTCGAGTAGATGAACGTATAAGCCGAATCATAGCGGATTTCCTTGAGGAACGCGAGCATCTCGGCAAAATCTTCCTCAGTCTCACCCGGGAAGCCAACGATAAGGTCTGTAGTCAACGAAGCATTCGGAATCTCCTGACGGATGCGGCGCACCAAATCCTTATAGCTTTCCACCGTATACACGCGGTTCATCGCTTTGAGCAGCTTGTTGCTGCCATACTGTACCGGCAGATGGATGTGCTCGCAGATATGCTCGCCGTCGCGAATTACCGCAATGACCTTATCGCTCAAATCCTTCGGATGCGACGTCATAAAGCGCACGCGCTCGATCCCCGGCACCTCGTCGACCATTTTCAAGAGATCGGCAAAGTCGGCCTGCTTATGGTCCTTACCATAGGAATTGACATTCTGGCCCAAGAGCGTGACTTCCTTATAGCCCTGGGCCACGGCCTCACGGACTTCCTGCACGACATCTTCGGGCAGACGGCTGCGCTCACGGCCGCGCACATAGGGAACGATGCAGTAGGTGCAGAAATTATTGCAGCCGTACATGATAGGTACCCAGGCCGAGAACTTGCCCCCGCGGGCCACCGGCACATCGTCGGGAAGCTCTGTCTCGCCCAGCTGCGTATCGACGATATGACCGCGCTCCCGCTCGATTTCCTGTACAACATGTGTCAGTTCATGGACCTTATTGGTACCAAGCACAAAGTCAATGTGCGGGGCGCGCTTGATGAGCCCGTCACTCTCCTTCTGGGCCATGCAGCCCGTGATGCCGAAGATCAGGTCCGGATTGGCCCGCTTCAAATGCTTGATTTCGCCGATCTTGCCATAGACCTTGTCCTCAGCCGTCTCACGCACGCAGCAGGTGTTCAGGAGGATGAGGTCTGCCCCCTCCATCTCTGCCACGCGCTCATAGCCGATGGTCCGCAGCTGGCCCTCCATGCGCTCCGCATCACTGATATTCATCTGGCATCCATAGACGCCAATAAAAGCCTTCTTCATGTAGCTAAACTTCTCCTTACTCTTCTTCGCTTGCAAACGCTTCCAGCCGCTTGGTCACCAAATCGATCCACTCGCCATGGAATCCGACCTCCATAAGCAGCTCGTCGAGGGTCTCGACCCGCGGCTGTTCCAGGAACATCAGCACGCGCTTCTTCTCGATATTCCGATAGATATAGTAGTCCTCCGGCAGCTGCCCCGGTGCGGGGAACACCACCGTGTATTCGTGGTACATCTTGTCATTCATCGACTCGAATACCGCCGTCGAACGGGCCGCATAGGCCTTCCACTCCTCCGGCAGCCCCTCGAGCAGCTGCTGCAGTTTCGCCTCGATGGCCGCGATCTCCTCGCGGTACTCGCGCAGGATTGCCGCTTCCGCTGCGGTGTCCTCCAGCATGACTGCACAGATGAAGTCACGCAGTGCCGCAAAATCCGTCAGATCGTACTGCAGGAACGCCTCCGGCTTCTCCACCTTGTCCAGCCAATCCGTCAAGGACTTCTCCATTGCCGCCCGGGCCTTGGCCACGACGAGCTCATCGGCCCGATGCAGCTGCTCGGAAAGGTTCACCACCTGCTGCTCAGGCGTCTCCCCCGTCAGGACTTGCTTGGCCGCGCAGGCACAGCAGAGCCCGACTGCCTCATTGGTGAACGGCGTGCCCGCCGTAAGCTGCCCCATAAACGGGAACTCCTTGCCCAGCGCATCATATACGCGCCGCTGCTGCGCCAGTTTCCCCTTGGAAAAATACGTCAGCGGGCGCGGGTTGTATCTGACATTCGTCACCTTGCCACAGGCCTCACAATGATATTCCTTGTCGACAAGCTTTACCGGAATATCCCGCTCCGGATTCGGCTTGAAGAACGCATAGGGAACGGTCTCCACGAAACAATAATTATAGACATTCAGCAGATTATCCGTAATCCGGGACGGTTCATTAGCCATTGGCGAACAACTCCTCATATCATTAATAAAACAATATTTAATTATATCAGTTCTCTCCCAGAATGAAAAGGGCACAAAAAAGCCGAAACGCATCCATTCTGCCGTTCCGGCTTATCGTCTCTATCCTATTTGCCGCGTACCTGTTACCCCTTCGCCATGATTCCGGTAAAGACGTATTGCGGGCAGAAGAACTCCGCATGTGTCTTATATGGCACAGTGACCACCATAGTCCCCATTGCATAGCTGCCGAGGGCATAATTGCCAAAGTACACCTTCATGCCGTCATTGTCGAGGCCAAACACCAAGGAATCACTGTCTATCATCTCCTGGATCAGCCGGATCGATTCGCTGCGCTCCGGCAATTGATCGCGATACTCCTGCTGGGCGATGGCTTCATCGGCAATGACAGCGGCAAAGCCTGCTGTTTTCTGCAAAACATCCGTAAGCTTCAAAACCTTGCCCGTGCGCGTATCAATTGTCACTGCGTCGTAATAGAGTGTTGGATGCGCCCCGCCGAAGTAACTGTACGCACTGCTGGCAAAACTGAAAACATGCGAGTCAGCCCGCAGCCCCATGAAGCTATTCTCGTAAGAAAACGGCGTGCTCGTATCAGCTGGCATCGCTTGCTTGCGCTGTTCATAGATGGATTGGAAATCCTGTTTCCAGTTCCGCAGCAGCTTATGCAACTGTGATTTTTTCTCCTTGGAGATACGCGTAAGCGTCTGCTGCAGCTGCGGATAATACTCTGCATATTTTCCCGAAAGCGTCACGGCATACGTCTTTGCTTCAATCATCAGCTTGCCATCCTGTTTGTCCCTAAGCGTTTCGGTCACGACCTCGGATGAATACGCCAGCGGCAGGCAAAACGGAGTCCTTGCCTCCTGCCCCTCCTCGCAAGCACTGGCCGTCATCTGCCAAGGGCTGTCCACGGCACTTGGCACAAATACAGTGCATAAGCCTGCCAGCAGCCCTGCCGCAATCATTCGCTTTTTCATAATCCTGCCTCCTTTACCGCACAGATAAACTTCGCTACATCTATTATATGATAATTTACAATTATTTGAAATCTTTTTCTGGCAATAAAAAAGCCTGAAAGATTCTCTTTCAGACCTGCTCATTTATTTTGGAGGCGACACTCAGAATCGAACTGAGGATAGAGGATTTGCAGTCCTCGGCCTTACCACTTGGCTATGTCGCCAAAAAAAATGGAGCGGAAAACGAGGCTCGAACTCGCGACCCCCACCTTGGCAAGGTGGTGCTCTACCACTGAGCTATTTCCGCATCAGATATAAAATTGGAGGCGACACTCAGAATCGAACTGAGGATAGAGGATTTGCAGTCCTCGGCCTTACCACTTGGCTATGTCGCCGAAAAAATGGAGCGGAAAACGAGGCTCGAACTCGCGACCCCCACCTTGGCAAGGTGGTGCTCTACCACTGAGCTATTTCCGCATAATGGCGACCCGAAGGGGACTTGAACCCCTGACCTCCGCCGTGACAGGGCGGCATTCTAACCAACTAAACTACCGGGCCGTTTTCATTTTGCCGCCGTATCTCTCAGCGACAAATATTATTATACGGATAAGGGTATGACTTGTCAACACCTAAAATGAAACTTTTTTGATTTTTTTCCTATTTGCCTACAATTTCCTGGATTTTGTTGAAGATCGAGCGGTCCATCTCGTCGACCGGACGCCATGGGCCATCGTCGTTGCGCGTCATAAGCTTTGCCCCATCCTGCTTGAACTCGACCTTAGACAACTTGCCAGCCTCACCATGGCGAAGCGATGCGGTCCACTGCGTTCCCGTCTTTGTCCCGGTCACTGAGCCTGCGACAATGTAGGTTTTCGTGCCCTCAAACGTCATCGCGACAACATCCTTGGCCGGCAGGTTCTGCTTCTTGGCCGCTGCCTCCTCGGCCTTGGCCTTCTCATCGCTCACAGCCTGCGGCTCCTTAGCCTGCTCCGCCGATGTGGCAGTGCTGTGCTCCACCTGCGCATTCTGCGCCGGCTGCGAACCATTCCACAGATAACCGCCAGCTGCCACAGCAGCAGCCACTACCACCCCAGCCAGCACATAAAGACGTTTCTTATCCTTCATTACCGGTTACACCTCATCATTTCTAAATTACTATTCCTATTA